>NZ_AQOJ01000523.1:0-996 GCF_000364685.1 Xanthomonas sp. SHU 166 | reverse complement strand
AGCTCGGCCTGCGCGTGGACCCCGCCGGACGCCAGCGCCTGGTCGCCTACCTGCAACAGGCGCCCGCCACCCTGGCCGCGGCACCGGCATGATCAAAACGCTGCCGCCGGCCCGGTTCGGGCCGCGGCGGCGCGTGCACAATCGCGCTGCGCCCGGCCCCCGCCGCGGCGCAGGAACCTGGACGCAACCGTGGAGGGTGGCAGGCATGGGTGGATCGACAGCGGCAACGACGGCAGGCCGGGAGGCATGGGCATGAGCCGGCAATTGGTGGGCGAACTGATTTCCGAAGCGATCGCGATGCTGATCATCATCGCCTTCGGCTGCTCGGTGGCATGCATGTACGTGCTCTACGACCCCAGCCCGTACCAGCACGCCTACTGGGGCGTGTGCATCGCCTGGGGCCTGGCGGTGACCATCGCCATCTACGTCACCGGCTCGGTGTCCGGCACCCACGCCAATCCGGCGGTGACCCTGGCGCTGGCGCTGTACCGCGGCTTCCCCTGGCCCAAGGTGCTGCCGTACTGGGTGGCGCAGGTGATCGGTGCGTTCCTCGGCGCGTGGATCGTCTACCTGCTGTTCGCGCCAGTGATCGACCACTACAACCAGGCCCAGCATCTCACCCGCGCCGGCGGCGGCGCGGCCGGGGTGTTCTTCACCGCGCCGGGCCTGGCGATCACGCCGATGCACGCGCTGCGCGACCAGGTGATCCTGACCGCGTTCCTGATCTTCGGCATCTTCGCCATCACCGAGCGCTACAACGAGGCCGCGCCCACCGCCAATTCCGGTGCGCTGATCATCGGCCTGCTGGTGGCCACCATCGGTGCCTCGATGGGTTATCTCGAAGCCTGGGCGATCAATCCGGCCCGCGACTTCGGCCCGCGCCTGTTCGCCTACGTCGCCGGCTGGGGCTCCTCGGCGCTGCCGTCGGCCGACAATTACTGGTGGATCCCGATCGTCGGCCCGCTGATCGGCGGCGTGATCGGCGGCGCCGCCTAC
>NZ_AQOJ01000522.1:0-5681 GCF_000364685.1 Xanthomonas sp. SHU 166 | reverse complement strand
GACCGCCGTCGCGGCGATGGGCGCTGCGCTCATGGGCCGCGCGCCGCGCCGAAGTGATCCAGCACCGCCACGTCGCTGCGGCCGGGCCGGTAGCTGCCGCGCAGGGCGCGCGCCACGTAGTCGATCGCCGCTTCGCAGGCGGCCGGCAAGGCCAGGCCCTGGCACAGCTGTGCGGCGATCGCCGCGGCCAGGGTGCAGCCGGTGCCGTGTGCGTCCAGCGCCAGTCGTGCGTGGCTGAACTCGCTGCGGCTGACGCCGTCGTCGTAGCGGTCGATCACCCGCTGGCCTTCCTGCAGATGACCGCCCTTGAGCAGCACCGCCTGTGCGCCGGCCTCGAGCAGCGCCGCGGTGGCGTGCTCGGCGTCGTCGGCGTTGTCGATCGGGCGGCCGAGCAGCAACTGCGCTTCCGGCACGTTCGGCGTCACCAGTGTCGCCAGCGGCAACAGGCGGCCGCGCAGCGCGTCCAGGGCGTCGTCCTGCAGCAGCTTGGCGCCGCTGGTGGCCACCATCACCGGGTCCAGCACCACCCACGGCGGGCGGTACTCCTCCAGCGCATCGGCGACCAGGTGGATCACCTCGGCGTTGGCGAGCATGCCGAGCTTGACCGCGGCGATGTCGAAGTCGGCGAAGCAGGCATCGATCTGCGCGCGCAGGAACGACAGCGGCGGCACATGTACCGCGGTGACGCCGCGGGTGTGCTGCGCGGTCAGCGCGGCGGCGGCCGCCAGCCCGTGCACGCGGTGCGCGGCAAAGGTCTTGAGATCGGCCTGGAGGCCGGCACCGCCGCCGGAATCGGTGCCGGCGATGCTCAGCGCGGAGACGACGGTGGGTTCGCTCATGCGCCGATTGTGCAGGGCTGGCGTCGCTGATGCACTCGGCCGCGCCTTCAGCGTTCGCGGCTGCGGTAGTGCGCCTGCAGCGCGTACAGCGTGCCGACCGTGCCGGTCAGCACGGCGGGGCCGAGCAGTGCGTCGAAGCCGACCTGCCGGTAGGCCCACGCGCCGAGCACGCCGCCGCACAGGAAGCCGCCGATGATCAGCAGGCTCAGGCGGATGCGCCGGCGCGGCAGCGGCAGACCGCGCAGCGCCTGGCCCAGGCCGATGCCCAGGTCGGTGAACATACCGGTGAGATGGGTGGTACGCACCACCGCGCCGCTGTAGACGGTGGTGGTGGCGTTCTGCAGGCCGCAGGCGATCGCGGCGAGGACCGCGCCGGCGAGTTGCTGCTGCTTGAACGCCTGCATCGCCGCCAGCAGCAGCAGCGCTTCCAGCGCCAGCGCCACGCCGTAGCGGCGGCCCAGGCGCAGGCGGCTGTCCTGCACGATGAAGCCGCCGAGCATCGATCCGCCGAGGAACGCCAGCACCACGCCGACCAGTTGCGCGATCGCGCGCGCGTCGCCGTCGGCCAGCGCCGCGCCGAGCAGGGTGGTGGTGCCGGTGAGGTGGGTGACCGCCTGATGCTCGAAGCCGAGATAGCCGACCACGTTGACCATGCCGGCGACGGCGGCCAGCGCCCCGGCGAAGGCCCAGGCCCAGCGTGGCAGTTCCAGGTTCATGCCGCGCGCGAAGCAGCCGCGGCGCGGCGGTCGCAGGATGCAGCCGCCCCAGCGTGCCGCCGTTGGCGCCTGCCCGCGGCCATCTCAGCGTGCGCCGTTGACCGCGACCTCGGAGAAGCGGGCGCTGGCCGGGTCGTAGACCGCGCCCCAGAAGCGGCTGCCGCCGCCGCAGACCTTGACCGCGTCGACCGTGGGGTCGCGCTCGCTGCCGTCGTCCGGTGCGAAGGCGTTGACGTAGATCGCCTGCTTGCCGCGGTACAGGATGCCGACGTACTGGCGATCGGACGCGGTGGGGTCGGCGATCTGCGGCTGCAGTTGCGCCAGGTGCGCCTCCAGTTGCGCGATCTGTTCCGGGGTCGGGATCCAGTAGCCGGTGACCGCGCCGTCCTGGCGCGCCGGGCTGTCGCGCGCGCAGGTGTCGAGCACCTGCGCGGCGGTGCTGTTGCGGGTGACGATCCACGACTGCCCGGCCTTGACCGCGGTCGGCACCGTGGCCGGCCCGCGCGAGGTGGCGCAGGCGCCGAGCAGCGCCATGGCCAGCGCCGCGCCCGCCAGGCGCGCACCGGCCGCCGCGTTCACAGCACCTCCGAGGCGTAGTCGGCCAGGCGCGAACGCTCGCCGCGGCGCAGGGTGATGTGCGCGCTGTGCGGCCAGGCCTTGAAGCGGTCCACCGCATAGGTCAGGCCGGAGGTGGTCTCGGTCAGGTAGGGCGTGTCGATCTGTTCGACGTTGCCCAGGCACACGATCTTGGTGCCGGGGCCGGCACGGGTGATCAGCGTCTTCATCTGCTTCGGGGTCAGGTTCTGCGCCTCGTCCAGGATCAGGTAGCGCGACAGGAAGGTGCGCCCGCGCATGAAGTTCATCGAGCGGATCTTGATGCGGCTGGCGAGCAGGTCGTTGGTGGCCTGGCGGCCCCAGGTGCCGCCCTCCTGGGTGTGGGTGAGCACTTCCAGGTTGTCGGTGAGCGCGCCCATCCATGGCGTCATCTTCTCTTCCTCGGTGCCGGGCAAAAAGCCGATGTCCTCGCCGACGCTGACCGTGGCGCGGGTCATGATGATCTCGCGGTAGCGCTGCTGGTCCATGGTCTGCGCCAAGCCCGCGGCCAGCGCCAGCAGGGTCTTGCCGGTGCCGGCGGTGCCGAGCAGAGTGACGAAGTCGATTTCCGGGTCCATCAGCGCGTTGAGCGCGAAGTTCTGCTCGCGGTTGCGCGCGGCGATGCCCCACACCGCGTGCTGGCCGCTGCGGAAGTCGTCGACCAGCGCCAGCGTCGCCTTGCGCTCGGCGTTGACCTTGACCACGCGCAGTTCCACTTCGTCCTCGCCCGGCAGGTACAGGTACTGGTTCGGATACCAGTCCTCATCGGCGGCCAGGGCGATCTCGTAGCAGGTGCGGCCCTTGTCGCTCCAGCTGCGCAGGTCCTGGTTGTGCTTTTGCCAGAAATCCTCCGGCAGTTCGATCGCGCCGGTGTAGAGCAGGCTGAAATCGTCGAGCGCGCGGTCGTTCTCGTAATCCTCGGCGACCAGGCCGCTGATCGCCGCCTTGATCCGCAGGTTGATGTCCTTGGACACCAGGATCACCGGGATTTCCGGCTGCTCCTCGCGCAGCGCCAGCACCGCGGCCAGGATCTTGTTGTCCGGGGCCACGCTGCCGAAGCTGCGCCCCGGCTCGACCGGGCGCACCTGGAAGTACAGCCGGCCGATGGCGCCGGTGCTCTTGAGCTGGATGCCCTGCGGATGGCTGAGCGGAATGCCGGATTCGATCTGCTCGGCGCCGGCGCCCTCGATCAGCTCGTTGAGGAAGCGGCTGACCTGGCGCGCGTTGCGGCTGACTTCGGACATGCCCTTCTTGGCATTGTCCAGTTCCTCGATCACCTGCATCGGCAGGAACACGTCGTGTTCCTCGAACTTGAACAGCGCGGTCGGATCGTGCATCAGCACGTTGGTATCCAGCACGTAGATGCGCTTGCCTCGGGTCATCATGGATTCCTGAAAGAGGAGCAGGGACGCGCCATCGCTGCCTGCGGGGCAGGGCGATGCGGGGTGCGGGAAACGGCGGTGATCACTGCTGGGCGGCGGCCTGCAGCGCGTCGAGCACGGCCTGGGCGTGGCCGGGAACCTTGACCTTGCGCCAGCTGCGGACCAGCTGGCCGGTCGGCGAGAGCAGGAAGGTGCTGCGCTCGATGCCCAGCACCTGGCGGCCGTACATGTTCTTTTCCTTGATCACGTCGAAGGCGCGGCACAGCGCCTCGTCGGCATCGCTGATCAGGGCGAAGCGGAAGCCCTGCTTGGCGCAGAAGTTGTCGTGCGACTTCACCGAGTCGCGCGACACGCCGAGCACAGTGGCGCCGGCCTGTTCGAACTGCGGCAGCAGTGCGTTGAACTCGATGCCCTCGGTGGTGCAGCCGGGCGTGCTGTCCTTCGGGTAGAAATACAGCACCAGCCAGCGGCCGGCGTAATCGCCGAGCGTGGCGCTGGCGCCGCCGGACAGCGCCAGCGGCAAGGCCAGCGTAGTGCGGTCCAGGGTGTCGCCGTCCTTCATGGGGTGTCCTCCGCGTGCATCGCCATCATCTGCGTTCGATTGCGTCGGTGTCCAGCGCGGCGCACTCAGAACTTCATCGGATCCATGATCGCGTCCAGGTTGAGGTGGTCGCAGAACTCGAGGAAGTCGTCGCGCAGCGCGGCGATGTGCATGTTCGCCGGCACGCCGATCGTCACCTGCGCCGAGAACATCTCCGCGCCGGTCTGCATGGCGCGGTAGCGCGTGCTCTGCAGGTTCTCGATGGTGATGCCCTGGCGGTCGAAGAAGTCGGCCAACTGGAACAGGATGCCGGGTTTGTCGGCGGCGATGACTTCGACGATGTACGGCAGCAGATTGGACTGCGCCTGCTTGGCGCCGGTGCGGTACCACACCAGCTTCATGCCTTCCTCGCGGTCGAGGCGGGTGAGCATGGCTTCGAGCTTGGCCACCGAATCCCACGAGCCGGTCGCCAGCGCGGTCACCGACACGTCGCGGCCGACCGTGGCCAGGCGCGCATCGACGAGATTGCAGCCGCTGTCGGCGATGCGACGCGTCACCGGCAACAAGGGCGACTCCGGATGCGTCGTGTAGGCGTTGATCAGGAGGTGGTTTTCGGTCGGCGCGGGCCGGGGCGTGGTGTCGGTCAAAGGGGCTTCCGGCATTGCGTAAGGCTGAACGGCATCCGGGCGGTCGCCCGGCATGGTGTGCAGCATACTTGCCCGCGCTTTCGGGCCGCAAGTAACATGCGGGGCGACCCTGCCCCGCGTGCGGGGCCGACCCGTCCGCGCAGCCTGCGCGGCCCTCTTCTCCCAGCGAGCACCCGGCATCTTGTCCCTCTCCGGCATCATCACCGCCCTGGCCACGCCCTTCCAGGGCAATGGCGACCTCGACCTCGACGCCTGGCAGCGGCTGCTCAAACGCCAGCTCGACGGCGGCGTGCAGGGGCTGGTGGTGGCGGGATCGACCGGCGAGGCGGCCACGCTGCTGGACGAGGAGTACGACCGGATCCTGCGCGAGGCGGTGCAGACGATCGGCGGGCGCGTACCGGTGCTGGCCGGGACCGGCCTGTCCGGCACCGCCAAGACCGTGGCGCTGACCCAGCGCGCCGCCGCCGGTGGCGCGCAGTACGCGCTGGTGGTGACGCCGCCGTACGTGCGCCCGACCCAGGCGGGGCTGATCGCGCATTACACCGCGGTCGCCGAGCAGGGCGGCCTGCCGGTGGTGCTGTACAACGTGCCCGGCCGCACCGGCTGCGACCTGCTGCCGGAGACCGTGGCGCAACTGGCGCAGCATCCGAACATCGTCGGCATCAAGGAAGCCGTGAGCGACCCGCAGCGTATCGCCGCGCTGGCGGCCCTGCGCAGCGACCACTTCGCGGTGTTCAGCGGCGACGACGGCAGCGCTGCGCAGGCGATGCTGGCCGGCTTCGACGGGCTGATCTCGGTGGCCTCCAATGCCTTGCCGCGCGCCTACCGGCGGCTGTGCGACCTGGCACGCGCGCGCCAGGCCGAACCCGCGCAGGCCTGGGACGCGCGGCTGCAGCCGTTCCATGCGTTCTGCGGCATCGAATCCAACCCGATCCCGGTCAAGGCGCTGTTGCAGCGCGCCG
>NZ_AQOJ01000521.1:0-19239 GCF_000364685.1 Xanthomonas sp. SHU 166 | reverse complement strand
CTGCCGCTGCTGCCGTTGTCCGCGGCGCACCACGCCACGGCCGACCGACTTGCCGCCGACGCTGCCGCGTTGGAAGACCTATCCAGCCGCGAAACGCTCGCGGCCTGACTCCAGGAGATTGATTGATGCGTGCTTCCGTTCCCTACGTCCGCGTGCTGTCGGCCGCCGTGCTGGCGACCACTCTGGTCGCGGCCACCAGCGGTTGCAGCTGGTTCCACAAGGGCAAGCCGCGCGGCGACTACGCGCTGGCGCCCGACATGCGTCCGCTGGAAGTGCCGCCGGATCTGACCTCGCCCGATACCTCGGCGGCGATGAAGGTGCCGGCGCTGGCCTCGGCGCAGCGTCCTGCGGCCCCGGCCGGCCAGGCTCCGGCGGCGTCGAACAGCGGCTTCGTGGTGCCGGGGACGCGCGACCAGGTGTTCGGCCAGGTCGGCGACGCGCTTGGCGGCATCGAAGGCGTCACCATCGCCAGCCGCGCGCAGCTGCTGGGCTCCTACGACGTGGCCTACGAAGGCAGCAACTTCCTGGTGCGCGTGGTGGCGGTGGATGCCGGCGTGTACGTCTCGGCGGTGGACCCGCGCGGCCTGCCGGCCACCGGCGAGGCGCCGGTCAAGCTGATCGCGGCGTTGAAGGCCAAGCTGGGTCATTGAGCCGAGCCGGTGTGGTCCGGCGCCTGCGCCGGATCTGCTGCAGAACGCGAAACGGGCGCCCAGTGCGCCCGTTTTCGTTCGGCAAGAACACTGCGCTGCTCTTTGTGGATGCAAGGAGCGGCGTTGGCCGCGATGGGCTCTGCGAGATGCGCGTCGCGTCTGATTCAAACAAGGCGATAAGAGCCGCTCCTTGCTTCTGCGCGCCGTACCCTCACCCCAACCCCTCTCCCGAGGGGAGAGGGGCTTCGGACTTTTCCTTCTCCCGCCGGGAGAAGGTGCCCCGAAGGGGCGGATGAGGGTACGGGCGAAGCCTCGCGTCCTACCAGGGTGTAATCACGTGTCCGGTTGCACTGAGGCAAAGCGAGTTGGAGGCGCCCTGAAGCCGCCGCTTGTATGGACTGTTCGGCGGGCAGTACCCGGGCAGAATCCGAGGCCGGATTACTTCTGCAGCAGCGGCAGCTTGTTCGGCTTGCCGTCCCACTCGGCGGCGTCGGGCAGCGGTTCCTGGCGCGTGGTCAGCACCGGCCAGGCCTTGGCCAGTTCCGCGTTGAGTGCGACGAAGCTTTCCTGGCCGGCCGGCACGTCGTCCTCGGGGTAGATGGCGTTGGCCGGGCATTCCGGCTCGCACAGCGTGCAGTCGATGCACTCGTCCGGATCGATCACCAGGAAGTTCGGGCCGGCGTGGAAGCAATCCACGGGGCACACTTCCACGCAGTCGGTGTATTTGCACTTGATGCAGTTTTCGGTGACGACGAAAGGCATGGCGGGATCCGGCGATTAACCCGGTAATTCTAATGCAAAGCGGCCGCCGCCGCCGTGTGTGCGGGGCAGCGGGGCAGGAGGCGGGCGGCGCGCACGGCTCAGCCGGCCAGGCCGCCGTGCTGCTGCGCCAGCCGATACAGGCCGCGCGCGGCCAGATCCTCCGGATGGGTGCGCACGCGGCTGCCGAGCGTGGCCAGCGCATGCGCATAGCGCGCCAGCAGGCCGCTGCCGCCGACCAAGTGCACCACCGGCGGCAAGGTGGGGTGCGCGCGCAGTTCGTGGCCGATCAGCAGGCCGGACAGGTAGGACGGTGCCGCGGCGGCGCTCAGGCGTTCGAACAGGCCCAGGCTGCGTACGCCGAACAGATGGTGCAGCACTCCACCGGGGTCGCCGCTGCGCTGCACTCCGGCATCGAACGCGGCCGCATCGAAGACGCCGTCGTCGGCGTCCATCAGCCGCGCCAGCAGGCTGTGCGTGCGCAGCAGCGCGTACAACTCGCCGGTCATCATCGTCGCCAGCGAGGCGATGCGCCCGTCCTGCAGGGTCACCCACTTGCTGTGGGTGCCGGGCAGGCAGACGTGGTGGATCTCGGCCGTCGGCGGTTCCTGCGCGAGCAACGCGAGCAGGCCGATCAGTTGGGTCTCTTCGCCGCGCATCACGTCCGGCACGGCGTCGGCGTCGCTGGCCACGCCGGGCACGAACCACAGCGTGCGGCCGGGCAGCGCCGGATCCTGCAGTGGCTGCATCGCCGCGGCCAGGGCGGCGGCGTCGGCCGGGCAGGGCGCGTACGGCAGTTCGATCCAGCCGTTGCGGCTGCCGATCATCCCGCACAGGACGATGTCGCCGTCCCAGCCGTCGATCAGGGTGGCCAGGGTCGCGGCGAAGCGGCCCTGGCAGGCGGCGATGCCCTGGTCGCTGCGGCGCTGGTCGAGAATGCCGCCGTCGGCGTCGAGCCGATAGCCGCGCAGGCTGCTGGTCCCCCAATCGACGACGATCATGCGCTGGCGATGCGTCCTTCGGGCAGACCGGCGATGCCGACCGCGGCCACGTATACGCCGCCGGCCTGCGGCGTGCGTGCCAGTTCGTCCTCGCTGTGATCCTGCCGCGAGGTGCTCAGGTACAACGTGCCGCCATCGGCGCCGCCCAGGGCGGGGCAGGTGGGATGCTTGACCGGCAGGGCGACACGGCGCTCGACGCTGCCGTCGGGGCGGTAGCGCACCACCTGCCAGGCGCGCCATTGCGCGTTCCACAGGTGGCCTTCGGCATCGACGATGGCGCCGTCCGGCTCGGCGCCGGCATGGTCCAGTTCGGCGAACACGCGGCTGTTGGCGGTGTGCGCGGCATCCGGGTCGTAGTCGCAGCACAGGATGCGCGGCTGCACCGAGTCGCAGTAGTACAGGGTGCGGCCGTCGGCGCTGAAGCAGATCGCGTTGGGAATGGCCACGCCCGGCAACGGCAAACGGCGCAGGCCGTGGCGCGCCGACCACTGGTAGAAGCTGCCGACCGGCGCCTGGTCCTCGCGCTCGCTCATGGTGCCGAACACGAAGTTGCCGTGGCGGTCGGCGCGGCCGTCGTTGCTGCGGGTGTCGTCGCGTTCCGGCTCCACATCCGCCAGATGCTGCAGCGGCAGCGCGCTGTCGGCCTCGGCGGCGGCATCCGGATCGGCGGCGTACACGCCCTTGGCCAGCGCCAGCAGCAGGCGGCCGTCGTCGAACAGGCCCAGGCAGCCGGGGCGGTCGGGCAGGTCCCAATGCCGGCTGACGTTGCTGGCGGGATCGTGGCGCCACAGGCGGCGGCCGCTGATGTCGACCCAGAACAGCACGCCGCGGCGTTCGCACCACAGCATGCCCTCACCGTGCGCACAGCGGCTGTCCACCGCCAGCGTGGCGGTGTGGCGGGGCGGAAGAGAGGTGTTCATCGGCTCACCACTCGGCGATGCTGCCGTCGGCGTGACGCCAGATGGGGTTGTGCCAGTCGGGTGGGTTGGCGTTGGCATGGCGCAGGCGCTCCTCGTCGATTTCCACGCCGAGGCCCGGTTTGGGCAATGCGGCGATGCTGCCGCCATTGTCGCAGGCGAAGTCGTCCTTGTTGAGCACGTAGTCGAGCAGGTCGGCACCTTCGTTGTAATGGATGCCGATGCTCTGTTCCTGCAGCACCGCGTTGTGCGAGACGAAGTCCACCTGCAGGCAGGCGGCCAGCGCCACCGGGCCGAGCGGGCAGTGCGGCGCCAGGCCGACCTCATAGGCCTCGGCCATGCTGGCGATCTTCAGGCATTCGGTGATGCCGCCGGCGTGCGAGAGATCCGGCTGCAGCAGCGACAGGCCGCCGGCCTGCAGCACCGGCTTGAAGTCGAAGCGCGAGAACATGCGCTCGCCGGCCGCCAGCGGGATCGGCGTGGACGCGGCCAGCCGCGGGTAGTACTCGGCCTGCTCGGGCAGCACCGGCTCCTCGACGAACAGTGGCTTGAACGGCTCCAGTTCGCGCAGCAGCACGCGCGCCATCGGCGCGGCGACGCGGCCGTGGAAGTCGATGCCGAAGTCGATGGCGGTGCCGAACGCCTCGCGGATCTGCGCCACCTTGGCCACCGCGGCATCCACCGCGCGCGGGCCGTCGATCAGCTTCATTTCCTCGGTGCCGTTGAACTTGAAGGTGTCGAAGCCGAGGTCGCGGTAGCCCTGGATCTGCGCGATGGTCGCCGCCGGGCGGTCGCCGCCGACCCAGCGGTAGGTCTTCATGCGGTCGCGCACGCGCCCGCCCAGCAGTTCGTACACCGGCACGCCCAGCGCCTTGCCCTTGATGTCCCACAGCGCCTGGTCGATGCCGGCGATGGCGCTCATCAGGATCGGGCCGCCCCGGTAGAAGCCGCCGCGGTACAGCATCTGCCAGATGTCGTTGATCCGCGCCGGGTCCTTGCCGATCAGGCTGTCGCCGAGTTCGCGCACCGCGGCCTCGACGCTGCGCGCGCGGCCTTCGATGACCGGCTCGCCCCAGCCGGTGATGCCCTCGTCGGTCTCGATCTTCAGGAACAGCCAGCGCGGCGCGGCGTGGTAGGTGGTGAGGCGGACGATCTTCATGCGCGGTCCAGATAGGCGTGGCGGAAGGCGGCGGCGTGCGCCTGGGTCTGTGCGAGCGACTGGCCGGGGCGGTACAACTCGCCGCCGATGCCGGCGCCGATCGCGCCCGCGCCGAGGTAGTCGTGCAGGGTCTCGGTGTTGACGCCGCCGACCACGAACAGCGGCACCTGCGCCGGCAGCACCGCGCGCAGGGCGCGCACGTGGCCGGGGCCGTAGGTGGCGGCGGGGAACAGCTTGAGCATCTGCGCGCCGGCATCCAGCGCGTCGAACGCCTCGGTGGCGGTGGCGAAGCCGGCCACCACCTGCAGGCCGCGCGCCACCGCGTGGCGGATCACCGGCGGGCGCGTGTTGGGGGTGACGATGAAGCGCGCGCCCAGATCGGCCAGGGCGTCGACGTCGCCGATCTGCAGCACCGTGCCGCCGCCGATCCAGCAGCGCTGCCCGAACGCCTGCGCGGCCGGGCCGATGCTGTCGGCCCAGCGCGGCGAGTTGAGCGGGATCTCGATCGCGTCGTAGCCTGCATCGGCCAGCACCCCGACGTGCGCCAGCGCGTCCTCGGGAGTGAGACCGCGCAGGATCGCGATCAGCGGGAGTCGAAACGGGGAAGCGGCGGACATTCGGAATACCTGGCGGAAACGACGGTGACGGAGGCGCCCGGCCAGCGCGTCGCAGCGGCGGGACCGGACGGCGGGGCCGCTGCAGTCCGCGCCATGCGTCGGCGCGCTGGCCCCACCCGACGGCCTCCGTAGCCGGCGGGCCGGTGCCCGACGACGACGGCGCCAGCGGGGCGCGATGGGCCGTAGCCTGCGCGCGTGAGCTATGCTCTGCAAATGAAATTTTAGGAATATTCTATTCCGCCGCCGAATACGCGGCTCCGCTCCCCCAGGACGCCTGCCCACGATGAATGCTTCCGCCAATCCCTGGTTCAACGCCGCGCGCCTGAAGACCCGGCATCTGTTGTTGCTGCTGCAGTTGCACGAGCACCGTTCGGTGCTGCGCGCGGCCGAGGCGGCCAGCATGACCCAGCCGGCGGCGTCCAAGTTGCTGGCGGAAATGGAGGACCTGCTGGGGGTGAAGCTGTTCGAGCGCCACGCGCGCGGGGTCGAACCGACCTGGTACGGGCAGGTGCTGATCCGCCGCGCGCGCGCGGCGATGTCGGAGATCGGCCGTGCCCAGGAAGAGATCGCCGCACTGTGCGAAGGGCGCATGGGCCAGGTCTCGATCGGCACCGTGGTCAATCCGGGCACCAACCTGGTGCCGCAGGCCATCGCCGAGGTCAAGCGCGAGTTTCCCGGCATCCTGGTGCGGGTGGAGATGGACTACAGCCGGCCGCTGGTGGCCAAGCTGCTCGACGGCCAGCTCGACATCGTGATCGGCCGCATCCTCGGCCCCTACGGCGCCGAGGCGCTGGAGTTCGAGCCGCTGGCCGACGAGCCGCACTCGGTGATCGCGCGCGCCGGCCATCCGCTGTCCACCCGCGCCGACCTGCGCCATGCCGACCTGGCCCGCTACGGCTGGGTGCTGCCGCCGGCCGACAGCGTGCTGCGCGCGCGCCTGGACGCGATGTTCCTGGAGCACGCGGTGCCGGCGCCGCAGAACGTCATCGAGACCTCGTCGCTGCCGGTGATGACCAGCCTGCTGCGCGGCAGCGACCTGCTGGCCGCGCTGCCGGCCGAGGCGGTGGCGCCGTACGTGCAGGCCAAGCTGCTGACGGTGTTGCCGATCACGCTGGGCGTGCGCATGGAATCGTTCGGCATCGTGCGCCGCCGCGACTATCTGCTGCCGCCGGGCGCCGAACGCGTGTTGCTGGCGTTGCGCAATGCGGCCAAGCGGCTGTATCCCGAGCGGGCGGCGAGCGTTTGAATGTCGTCGCAGGCGCAGTCATGCCGCGGACGGACGATTTCGTAGACATGCCGTGGTGCGCATCCCGCTAGTCTGGAATCACATAGCTTGACGGGAATTTTTCATTTGTTTCACGCCAAGTGCATTCCTAGTCTCGGCCGATCGCGGTAGCGACCGACCTGCCACTCTGCGCAGCGGCGCCATCCGATACGGCAGCGGCTGAGACCGACGCCGTCACAACTCGCAGGACGGCGTCCTGGTGCGACCGTCGCCCGTGTCTGTGTGCATGTCTCCTGGGAGGGAAACAGCATGGCATCGCAGCATTCTTGTGGTCCGGCTCTGCCGACCGCAGCGTCACGTCGTCCCCGTGTTTTGCCGCGTTCGCTCATCGCGCTGAGCATCGGCCTGCTGCTCAGCGCACAGGCACTGGCGCAGGAGGCGGAGTCCGCAAGCGCGCAGCCTGCCGCGCGCAAGAAGGGCGACCCGGTGACCCAGCTCGATGCGGTCGAGGTCAAGGGCGTGCGCGGCAGCCTGATCAAGTCGCAATCGATCAAGCACGATGCCGAGCAGATCGTCGATTCGGTCAGCGCCGAGGACATCGGCGCGCTGCCGGACCGCAGCGTCACCGAGACCCTGCAGCGGGTCAGCGGCGTGACCATCGATCACTTCATGGCGCGCAACGACCCGGACCACTTCTCGGCCGAAGGCAGTGGGGTGATGATCCGTGGCATGACCCAGGTGCGCGGCGAACTCAACGGTCGCGACAGCTTCAGCGCCGCCAGCGGACGCGGGCTCAGCTTCGAGGACGTGCCGGCCGAACTGATGGCCGGCGTGGACGTGTACAAGAATCCCTCGGCGGAGATCATTGAAGGCGGCCTCGGTGGCACGGTCAACCTGCGCACGCGCATGCCGTTCGATCAGCCCGGCCGCGTGATCGGCTTCACCGCCGACGTCAACTACGGCGACCTGAGCAAGACCTACAAGCCGTCGGGCTCGTTCCTGTTCAGCGATCGCTGGAACACGGGCCTGGGCGAGATGGGCTTCATGCTCGATGTGGCGCACTCGGAACTGGCCACGCGCAGCGACGGCATCCAGGTGGAACCGTTCGTGCGCCGCACCGATCCCGCGTTGCTGGCCGGCACCAGCTTCGACAAGGTCTACGTGCCCGGAGGTGTCAACTGGCGGCAGCTGGAGTTCGAACGCAAGCGCAAGGGCGTGGCGGCCGCCTTCCAGTGGCGGCCCAGCGACGCCACCGACCTCTACGTGCAATACCTGCGCTCGTCCTACGACATGAACTGGCAGGAGCGCGCGGCGTTCTTCAACGACGACACCAATGCGATCGCGCCGGCGCCCGGCACCACCTTCACCTACGACGACGCAGGCCGTTTCGTCAGCGGCTCGCCGGCGTCCAGTTCCTGGCGCGGCAACGTCACCGGCAACGACGGCGTGCGCTTCTACACCGACAACCGCTACGCCCGGCAGAGCACCACCACCTCCGATCTGTCCGGCGGCTTCACCCATCGTTTGACCGACCGGCTGACCGTGCGCGGCGACATGCAACTGGTGCAGTCGCAGAGCGACACCCTGGATTTCACCCTGTTCAGTTCGATCTATTTGCCGGGCCTGACCTTCGACCTCAGCGGCAAGTACCCTGCGGTGACCTTGGCCGACCCAAGCTACACCGCCGACCCCTCCAATTACTTCTGGAGCGCGGCGATGGATCACCTGGCGAAGAACCGCGGTCGAGAGCTGGCCACGCGCTTCGACCTGGAATACAGCTACGACGACAACCCGTGGCTGCGCACCTTCCGTGCCGGCATCCGCGCCACCGACCGCACCCAGACCAACAAGAATTCCGGCTACAACTGGGGCGTGATCAGCGACAACTGGGCGACCATCCCCGGCACCGCCACCGGCCTGGCCGACCTGGCCAGCTACATGACCGCGTCCTCGTCGCTGTATTCCTTTTCGAACCTGCTGCGCGGCAAGGTGCGCGTGCCCAACAACCTGTATTTCCCGCGCAACAGCGCGGTCAAGGACTACGCCGGAACCTCGGCGCTGATCGAGCAGATCGTCGCACTGCGCGGTTATGGCTGGGCGCCGGACCAGTATCAGTTGCAGGACACCAACCGCCAGTTCGAACGCACCCAGGCCGCGTACATGGTGATGTACTTCGGCAACGACACCGCGCTGGGCGTGCCGGTGGACGGCAACATCGGCGTGCGGGTGGTGCAGACCAGGACCGAGGCCTCGGGCTACGGCCAGTATCCGGACCTGTCCGCCACCTCGGCCTCGGACGCGCTCAAGGCCCAGTACTACGGGCAGTACTTCCCGAACGACGCGCGCGGCAGCTACACCGACGTGCTGCCGAGCCTGAACCTGCGCTTCAAGTTCTCCGATGCGCTGCAGTTGCGCCTGGCCGCGTCCAAGGCGATGGCGCGGCCGGACTACACCCAGTTGCAGCCATATCTGCTGCTCACCGCCACCGTCAACGACGACGGCTCGCTGAAGGACTGGACCGGCTCCGCCGGCAATCCCAACCTCAAGCCGATGAAGGCCGACCAGTACGACGCCGCGCTGGAGTGGTACTTCGACAGCAGCGACATGATGTACCTGACGCTGTTCTACAAGAGCGTCAAGGACTACTTCTCCAACCAGACCGTCACCGAGAATTACGGCGGCCAGGATTTCTTGGTGACGCGTCCGTACAACATGGACAAGGGCCGCATCCGCGGCTTCGAGTACGGTTACACGCAGTTCTTCGATTCGCTGCCGGGCTGGATGAGTGGCTTCGGCGTCAATGCCAACTTCACCTTCGTCGACAGCAGCGGCGGCGTGAACACGGCCACCGATCCCTACACCAAGACCACCGTGACCGGCGTGGCGCTGCCGCTGGAAGGCCTGTCGCGGCGCAGCTACAACCTCGCCGGCATCTACGAGAAGGGCCCGCTATCGGTGCGCCTGGCCTACAACTGGCGCTCGCGCTACCTGCTGACCGCCAGCGACGTGTCGACCAAATTGCCGACCTGGTCGGACGACTATGGCCAGCTCGACGGCTCGGTGTTCTATCGGTTCACGCCGCATCTGCAACTGGGCATCCAGGCCAACAACATCACCAACGCGGAGACCAAGGTGCTGATGGGGCCGACGTCCTACGACGGCGGCGAAGTCGACAATCATCTGTACACGCGCAGTTGGTTCGTCAACGATCGTCGCTACTCGCTGGTGCTGCGCGCCAACTGGTAGGCGCGCAGCAATCTCCGGCGCGCGGTCCGCCTGCGGCGAGGCAGGTGGCCGCGGCCGGCTTTTCCTCCCGACGCAGGAACCGCTTCATGACAAGACCGCTGCATCCCACCGTTCGCCTGGCGCTGCTGGCGCTGGCGTTCGCGTCATGGCCAGCCGCGGCGGAGCTGCAACTGCCGTTGCTGTTCGCCGACGGCGCCGTCCTGCAGCGCGATGCACCGATTCCGGTCTGGGGTTGGGCTACGCCTGGCGCACGCATCCAGGCGCGCCTGGACGGTGCCAGCGCCAGTGCGGTCGCAGGTAGCGATGGTCGCTGGCAACTGCAGTTGCCGGTGCATGCGGCCGGCGGCCCGTACGTGCTGGACGTGCAGGGCGACGGCAGCCAGCGCCGTATCGGCGACGTGCTGATCGGCGACGTGTGGCTGGCCAGCGGCCAGTCCAACATGGAGTGGCCGCTGGCGCAGGCGCGCGACGGCGCACGCGAAGTGGCGGCGGCGACGGATCCGCAACTGCGCAACTTCAAGGTGCCCAAGGCCTGGTCGGCGCAGCCGCAGCCGCGGCTGCCCGGCGGCAGTTGGGTCGCGGCGACGCCCGCCACCGCCGGCGCGTTCTCGGCGGTGGCGTATTTCTTCGCGCGCGACCTGCGCCAGCACACCGGCGTGCCGATCGGCATCATCGACAGCACCTGGGGCGGCAGTGCGATCGAGGCCTGGATGGACGCCGCCTCGCCGGGCGTGGACGCGGCGCAGGTGCGCACGCGCATCGCGCAGATGCAGGCCAAGGACGCACAGGACCTCGGCGAGACCCGGCGGCGCCTGGCGCGCTGGCCACAGCCGACCACCGCGGATGCGGATGCGGATGCCGGCTGGGCCGCTGCCGATCTGGACGACCGCGACTGGGACCGCCAGCCGCTGCCGGGGCTGTGGGAACAGCATGGCTACGTCGGCATGGACGGCGTCGCCTGGTACCGCAGCACCTTTACCCTCAGTGCAGCCGAAGCCAAGGCCGGCGCCGTCGTGGGCATCGGCCCGGCCGACGATGCCGACACCACCTACGTCAACGGCGTGGAGGTCGGCCATACCGAAGGGCGCTACACCGAGCCGCGCCGCTACCGCGTGCCGCCGGCAGCGCTGCGCGCCGGCGTCAACCACATCGCGATCCGCATCCTGGATACCGGTGGCTTCGGCGGCATTCCCGGCGATGCGGCGGCGTTCTTCGTGCAGCCCGACGGCGGCCAACCGCGCTCGCTGGCCGGCGACTGGCAGTTCCGCCCGGGCAAGGTCACGCTGGCTGCCAACGACGACAAGAACCAGGTGCCGACGCTGCTGTACAACGCGATGATCCATCCCTTGCAGCCGTTCCCGGTCAAGGGCGTGATCTGGTACCAGGGCGAGAGCAACGCCTACCCGTATGGCGCGCTGCGCTACCGCGAGCAGTTCGCGTCGCTGATCGGGCGCTGGCGGCAGGAGCGCGGACAGCCGCAGCTGCCGTTCCTGTGGGTGCAACTGGCCAACTGGAAGGCCGGTAACGACCAGGGCGACCTGAGTCCGTGGGCGCAACTGCGCGAATCGCAGACCAGGACACTGGCGTTGCCGGCCACCGGGCAGGCGGTGACCATCGACATCGGCACGCCGGACAACATCCATCCACCCAACAAGCAGGACGTGGGGCATCGCCTGGCGCTGGTCGCACGTCACGTGGCTTACGGCGAAACCCTGGTCTACAGCGCGCCGGTGTTCGCGCGCGCCACGTTCGCCGATGGCCAGGCGCGGGTGATGTTCGACCTGATGGGCAGCACCCTGGCGGTGCGTGGCGGCGGCACTGTGCTGCGTGGCTTCGCCCTGGCCGGCGCCGATCGCCGCTTCCATCCAGCGCAGGCGCGGATCGAGGGCGACCAGGTGGTGGTCCGTAGCGACGCGGTGCCGCAGCCGCAGGCAGTGCGCTACGCCTGGAGCGAAAACCCCGAGGACGCCAACCTGGTCAACCGCGAGCAGTTGCCGGTGGGTCCGTTCCGCAGCGACGACTGGTGAGGCAGGGCATCGGCCGCATGCGAAGAATTGGATCGCCGTCGCGCGCGTTGCGCACCGCATGGCGGCTGCCGGTCCTGCTGTCGCTGCTGCTGGGCGCCTGCCGGGCCGCGCCGGACGCGCCTTCGGCTGATGCGCACACGCCTGCTGCCGCGCCATCGGCGCCGGCCCAGGCACCGATCCCGCGCCTGGTCAGCACCGACGGCCGCCACACGCTGTTGGTCGATGGCGCACCGTTCCTGATCCTCGGCGCGCAGGTCAACAACTCCAGCAACTATCCGGCGGCGCTGGCGCAGGTCTGGCCCGCGATCCGCGCGCTGGGGCCGAACACGGTGCAGGTGCCGATCGCCTGGGAGCAGGTGGAGCCGGAAGAGGGACGGTTCGATTTCTCCTTCGTCGATACCCTGCTGGCGCAGGCGCGCACGCAGCGGGTGCGGTTGGTGCTGCTGTGGTTCGGCACCTGGAAGAACAACGGCCCCAACTACGCGCCGCATTGGGTCAAGACCGACGATGCGCGCTTTCCGCGCGTGGTCGCGCGCGATGGACGGCGCCTGGGTTCGCTGTCGCCGCTGGCGCCGGCCACGCTGGAGGCCGACCGCACCGCCTTCGTTGCCTTCATGCGGCATCTGCGCCAGGCCGATCCGCAGCGCACGGTGATCATGGTGCAGGCCGAGAACGAGCCGGGCACCTACGGCAGTGCGCGCGATTTCTCGCCGATGGCGCAGCGCGTGTTCGACGGCCCGGTGCCGCAGGCATTGCTGCAGCGGCTCGGCAAGTCACCTGGCAGCTGGGCGCAGGTGTTCGGCGCCGAGGCCGACGAGATCTTCCACGCCTGGCACATCGCGCACTTCATCGACCGTATCGCCGAGGCCGGCAAGGCCGCGTATCCCTTGCCGATCTACGTCAATGCGGCGTTGCGCGGCCCGTTCAATCCGGGCCAGCCCGGGCAGTACGCCAGCGGCGGCCCCACCGACAACGTGCTCGACGTGTGGAAGGCGGCAGCGCCGCACATCGACCTGCTTGCGCCGGATATCTACATGCCCGAGTACCCGCTGTACACCACGGTGCTGCAGCGCTACGCACGCCCCGACAACGCGCTGTTCGTCGCCGAGACCGGCAACCGCCCCGAGTACGCGCGCTACCTGTATCCGGCGCTGGGCCACGACGGCATCGGCTGGTCCACCTTCGGCGTCGACTACAGCGGCTACTCCAACGATCCGCTCGGCGCCAAGCGCGTGGACGCACAGGCACTGGCGCCGTTCGCGCTGGGCTACCGTGCGGTGGGCATGGGCATGCGTGTCTTCGCCAAGGCTGCCGCCGCCGGCAAGTTGCACGGTACCGCCGAGGCGACGGGCCAGGCCGTGCAGGAGCTGCCGCTCAACGCGCGCTGGAGCGCCACCATCACCTATGGCGTGCCGCAGTTCTGGTTCCAGGGCGAGCCGCCCGGCAATCCCGCGCCGATCGGCGCGGCGCTGATCGCCGAACTCGGTCCGGACACCTTCCTGGTCACCGCCCAGCACGCGCGGGTGACCCTGCATCCGGCCAGCGCGGCGACCGCGAACATGCTCTACGACCGGGTCGAGGAGGGCGTGTACGACGGCGAGCAATGGCGCTTCCGGCGCAACTGGAACGGCGACCAGACCGATTACGGGCTGAATTTCTCCGACGTGCCGCAATTGCTGCGCGTCACCCTGGCGACGTATTGACCACGCGGTGGCGCCAGGCGCGCCGTGCCGTATGACTTTCCAATGGAGTGAACATGCACCACGCCAACCGTTGCCTGCCGCCTTCGTTGCCACGCCTGTTGGCGCTAGCGTTGCTCGCGGTCGCCGCGTCGGCCGCCGCGCAGCAGGTGACCCGCGATGCCGATGGCGTCACCGTGCATCCCAGCACCAGGGGCGCGGCGCCGGTACGCCTGCAGGTGATCGACCGCGGCATCGTCCGGGTCAGTGCCGATCCGACCGGCGCATTCCAGCGCACACCCAGCCTGATGCGGGTGCCGGTGCAGGGCGACACCGGCTTTACGCTGGAGCAACACGGCGACACGGTACAGCTCAAGACCGCGCGGATGACCGCGCGGGTCTCCACCGTCGACGGCCATGTCGGCTTTAGCGATGGGCAGGGCACGCCGCTGCTGGCGGAAGTGGCGGGCGGGCGCAGCTTCGCGCCGTTGCAGGTCGAGGGCCGCCAGTACCTGAGCGTGCGCCAGCGCTTCGTCTCGCCGCCCGACGAGGCCTTCTACGGGTTCGGCCAGCACCAGCAGGGCTGGATGAACCAGAAGGGCCACGACATCGAACTGCTGCAGAGCAATCTCGACATGGCGGTGCCGTACCTGGTGTCCAGCCGCAACTACGGCATTCTCTGGGACAACAACGCGATCACCCGCTTCGGCGATCCGCGCGGGCTGCAGACGCTGCCGGCGACGCTGCGCCTGTACGACGCGCACGGCAAGCGCGGTGCGCTGACCGCGCACTACGCGATCGACGGCAAGCCGGTGCTGGAGCGTCGCGAAGCCGACATCGACTATCAGTACATCAAGGACCTGGTGAAATTCCCCGCCGCGGCCAAGCCCGGCGACAAGCGCCGCATGCAGGTGCGCTGGGAAGGCCAGATCGAGGCCGAACGCGGCGGCACGCATACCTTCTCGCTGTATGCCAGTGAGTACGCCAGGCTATGGGTCGACGGCAAGCTGCTGGTCGACCGCTGGCGGCAGAACTGGAATCCCTGGCACCACGAGTTCGCGTTGCAGCTGCAGCCTGGCCAGCGGCATACGCTGAAGGTCGAGTGGGATCTGATCGACCCGAGCTACATCGCGCTGCTGCATCGCGACCCGCTGCCGGCGGCCGAAGCCGGCGACCTGTCGCTGTGGTCGGAAGCCGGGCAGATGATCGACTACTACGTCGTCGCCGGCGACAACGCCGACCAGGTCATCGCCGGCTACCGCACGCTGACCGGCAAGGCCGTGTTGCTGCCGAAGTGGGCCTACGGCTTCTGGCAGAGCCGCGAGCGCTACAAAACCCAGGACGAGCTGCTCGGCGTGCTGGCCGAGTACCGCCGGCGGCAGTTGCCGATCGACAACATCGTGCTCGACTGGTCGTACTGGCCGGAGAACGCCTGGGGCTCGCACGACTTCGACCGCGCGCGCTTCCCCGACCCGGACGGCATGGTCAAGGCGGTGCACGCCAGCCACGCGCAACTGATGATCTCGGTCTGGCCGAAGTTCTATCCGAGCACCGCCCACTACAAGGAACTGGACGCGGCCGGGCACATCTACCGGCGCAACGTCGAGGTGGGCGAACTGGACTGGATCGGCAAGGGCTACACCAACGCGTTCTACGACCCGTACGCGGCCGATGCGCAGGCGATCTACTGGCGGCAGATCGACGAGACGCTCAACCGCAAGGGCATCGATGCCTGGTGGCTGGATGCCGACGAGCCCGACGTGCATTCCAACCTGGACATCGCCGAGCGCAAGGCGCGCACCACGCCGACCGCGCTGGGGCCGTCCACCGAGTTCTTCAATGCCTATCCGTTGCCGCACACCCACGGCGTCTACGCCGGCGATCGCGCCGCCGATGGCAAGCGCGTGTTCATCCTCTCGCGCAAGGGCTACGCCGGTATCCAGCGCAACGCCGTGGCGGTGTGGAGCGGCGACATCGCCTCGCGCTGGGAGGACATGCGCGAGCAGATCTCCGCCGGCGTCAACCTGTCGATGTCGGGCCTGCCGAACTGGACCTTCGACATCGGCGGCTTCGCCGTGGAGAAGCGCTACGAACGCCAGGACCCGGCGCACCTGCCCGAGTGGCGCGAACTCAACACGCGCTGGTTCCAGTTCGGCGCCTTCGTGCCGCTGTTCCGCTCGCACGGCCAGTTTCCGTACCGCGAGATCTGGAACATCGCGCCGGAAGGCACGCCGTACTACGCCAGCATGGCCTACTACAGCCGTCTGCGCTACGCGCTGCTGCCCTACATCTACACGCTCGCCGGCGACACCTATCACCACGATGGGGTGATGATGCGCGGCCTGCCGATGGACTTCCCGCACGACCCCAAAGTCGCCGACATCGACGACGAGTACCTGTTCGGCCCGGCGTTCCTGGTGGCGCCGGTGACCCGCTTCGGCGCGACCTCGCGCAAGGTCTACCTGCCGGCGGGCACCGACTGGATCGACTTCAACAGCGGCGCGCGCCATGCCGGCGGCCAGACCATCGACGCCGCCGCGCCGCTGCAGCGCATGCCGCTGTTCGTGCGTGCCGGCGCCATCGTGCCGATGACCCAAGTGCAGCAGTACGTCGACCAGATCCCGGACGCACCGCTGACCGTGGTGGTCTATACCGGCGCCGACGGCCGCTTCTCGCTGTACGAGGACGACGGCACCGGCTACGGCTACGAGAAGGGCGAGTTCAGCCGTATCCCGCTGCAGTGGGACCAGGCCAGGGGAGTACTGCGCATCGGCGCGCGCGAGGGCCACTGGCCGGGCATGCAGGACCGGCGCAGCATCCATGTGCGCTTCGTCGATGGTCCACGCGACGATGCCGGCGCACTCGAACCCGCGGCCGACGCCAGCGTGGAGTACCGCGGCCAACCCCTGGAGGTGCCGCGCAAGGGAACCGGCCATGCCGTCGCGGCGCGGGCCGGATGAGCCTGGGATGGCGCGCGAGATGGTGCCAGCGTTGGTTGCCCCATGCTGGCGGTCGTGGCGTGCCGACTGGGTCGCGATGCAGCGAAATAGGCGCGCTACGCCCGTACCCTCATCCGCCCCTTCGGGCACCTTCCCCCAAAAAAGGGGGCCATGGTCCCGACGGGAGAAGGAAGGCGAGTTCGCAAGCGACGGTACGACCCAGATGACGGCAAAGAAGCGGCAGCGGCGCGCTTTAGCCCCTCTCCCCCCGGGAGAGGGGTTGGGGTGAGGGTCCGGAGCGCAGCGCTTCATCCGCTCCCTGGGGTACTTCCCCCGAAGAGGGCCATGGTCCAGGAGGAGAAGGGATGCATCGAATGCACAACGGTGCAACATGCGCACGCCTTGCGCGCAGGTTTGATGCAGCGCATCAAGATGGTGCCGTGTGTAGACACATCCTGCGCAGAGTCGAGACCGCGCCAGTCGCCATCGTGTCGCGGATGCGACGGGCCGTCCCTGCATGCAATGACATCCGTTGGCTCGATCCGTGTCCCGCTTCTGCATCCGTTGACCGTGAATTGGCTGCAGGGTGGCTGGATCCATCGCGTGCGTACGCCATCGCCCGGGTCGCGCTGGCAGCGCGTGGCACTCAGCGTCATCATGCTTCGCTGCGTGATGCGTGCGGTGCGCACTACACTCGGCGACACGGCGAGTGGTCCCCGCACGCCGGCCTTTCTTCTGGAGCGATGATGGAACTGGGTGTGTGCACGATGTGGCGGGTAGGGCAATGAGTCTGTACATCGGCCTGGACGTAGGCACGCAGAGCGTCAAGCTGCTCGCCTACGATGCCGACAGCCAGCAGGTGGTGGCCACCCACGGCCACGCGCTGGACCTGATCAGCCGCGACGACGGCACCCGCGAGCAGCAGGCGCAGTGGTGGATCGACGGCATCGTCGCCTGCTTCGCCGCACTGAGCGCCGAACAGCGGGCGCAGGTGCGGGCCATCGCGGTGTCCGGGCAGCAGCACGGCTTCGTGCCGCTGGATGCGCAAGGCCAGGTCACCGCGCCGGTGAAGCTGTGGTGCGACACCAGCACCCAGCGCGAGTGCGAGGAGATCATGGAGGCGGTCGGCGGCGCGCAGCGCTGCGTGGAGCTGGCCGGCAATCCGATCCTGGCCGGCTACACCGCCTCCAAGCTGCCGTGGACGCGCAAGCATCGTCCCGATGCCTACGCGGCGATGACGACGGTGCTGCTGCCGCACGACTACGTCAACTTCTGGCTCACCGGCGAGCGCTACGCCGAAGTCGGCGACGCCTCCGGCAGCGGCTGGCTGGACGTGCGCACCCGGCAATGGTCGGCGCCGCTGCTGCAGGCGATCGATCCGCAGCGCGACCTGGCCGCGGCGCTGCCGCCGCTGGTGCCGACCGAAAGCAGCTTCTCCTTGTCCGCCGCCGCGGCGCAGACGCTGGGCCTGCCGCGCGAGGTCCGCGTGGCCACCGGCGGCGGCGACAACATGATGGCGGCGATCGGCACCGGCAACGTGGTGCCGGGCCGCCTGAGCATGAGCCTGGGCACCTCCGGCACCCTGTTCGCCTACGCCGAACGCCCGGTGGTGGACCCGGACGCACGCTGGGCCGCGTTCTGCTCTTCCAGCGGCGGTTGGCTGCCGCTGATCTGCACCATGAACTGCACGGTCGCCACCGAGACCATCGCGCGCCTGTTCGGCATCAAGACCGGGCAGGGCGAGGCCTTGCTCGCGGCCACCGCGCCCGGCGCCGACGGACTGGTGCTGCTGCCGTTCTTCAACGGCGAACGCACCCCGAACCTGCCGGCCGCGCGCGGCTGCCTGACCGGCATGGACCTGCACAACACGACGCCGGCGCATTTCTATCGCGCGGCGATGGAGGGCGCCAGCTACAGCCTGCGCAACGGCTTCGACGCCTTCGTCGATGCCGGGCTGCAGTTCGATGCGATCTCCCTCACCGGCGGCGGCAGCAACAGCGCCGGCTGGCGCCAGCTCATCGCCGATCTGTTCGGGTTGCCGGTGCACGTACCAGCGCAGGCCGAGGGTGCGGCGTTCGGCGGGGCGCTGCAGGCGCTGTGGGCCGACGGCTGGGCGCAGGGCGAGCGCGCCAGCCTGGCCGAGGTGGTGCTGCAGCACCAGCAGGACGATGCGACGCGCTCCGCGCAGCCGGATGCGCAGCGCGGCGCGCAGTACCAGGCGCACTACCAGAGCTTCCAGCGGCATCTGCAGGCCATCGGCCCGCTGTACGCCGCGTGATTCCCTTTCCCCCGCAACGCACCAGGACTTCGTGATGAGCACTTCCGTCTACACCGGCGCCAAGGAGTTTTTCCCGGGCATCGGCCGCATCCCGTTCGAAGGCAAGGCCTCGGACAATCCGCTGGCGTTCAAGGTCTACGACGCCGGCAAGCGCATCGGCGACAAGACCATGGCCGAGCACCTGCGCTTCGCCGTGGCCTACTGGCACAGCTTCTGCGGCAACGGCGCCGATCCGTTCGGCCCCGGCACCCGCGCCTATCCCTGGGACGCCGGCAGCGATGCGTTGGGCCGCGCCGAGGCCAAGGCCGATGCGGCGTTCGAGTTCTTCACCAAGCTCGGCGTGCCGTACTACTGCTTCCACGACGTGGACCTGGCGCCGGACGCCGAGGACGTCGGCCAGTACGAAAAGAACCTCAAGCACATGGTCGGCATCGCCAGGCAGCGCCAGGCCGACACCGGGGTCAAGCTGCTGTGGGGCACCGCCAACCTGTTCTCGCATCCGCGCTACATGAACGGCGCGGCGACCAACCCGGACTTCGACGTGGTCGCGCGCGCGGCGGTGCAGGTCAAGGCCGCGCTGGAAGCGACCGTGGAACTGGGCGGCGAGAACTACGTGTTCTGGGGCGGCCGCGAAGGCTACGCCTGCCTGCACAACACGCAGATGCGACGCGAGCAGGAGCACCTAGCGCGGTTTTTGACCCTGGCCCGCGACTACGGGCGCAGCATCGGCTTCAAGGGCAAT
>NZ_AQOJ01000520.1:0-1694 GCF_000364685.1 Xanthomonas sp. SHU 166 | reverse complement strand
AGCCGATGAAGCACCAGTACGACTTCGACAGCGCCACCGTGGTCGGCTTCCTGCGCCAGCATGGCCTGGACCAGGACTTCAAGCTCAACATCGAGGCCAACCACGCCACCCTGTCCGGGCACAGCTTCGAACACGACCTGCAGGTGGCCAGCGATGCCGGCCTGCTCGGCAGCATCGATGCCAACCGCGGCAATCCGCAGAACGGCTGGGACACCGACCAGTTCCCGGTCGATCTCTACGACACCGTGGGCGCGATGCTGGTGGTGCTGCGGCAGGGCGGGCTGGCCCCGGGCGGGCTCAACTTCGACGCCAAGGTGCGCCGCGAGTCGTCCGATCCGCAGGACCTGTTCATCGCCCACATCGGCGGCATGGACGCGTTCGCGCGCGGTCTCGAAGTCGCCCACGCGCTGCTTACCGCCTCGCCGCTGGAGCAGTGGCGCCGCGAGCGCTACGCCAGCTTCGACAGCGGCGCCGGCGCGGCCTTCGCCGCCGGCACGAGCACGCTGGCCGACCTCGCCACGCATGCCGCGCAGGCCGGCGAGCCGACACAGCGCAGCGGCCGCCAGGAAGCCTACGAGAACCTGATCAACCAGTACCTGCTGCGCTGAACCGGTGTGCGGCGGCGGCCCGGTGCCGCCGCCGCGCATGCTCCTTCCCGCGCGCCGGCCGTCTCCCTCTTGCACGCCACCAGGTGAACCCATGTCCAGTGTTCCGATCGATCGCCACGCCGATGCCGGCGAGAACACCCGCCTCATCATCCTGATCAGCTGCGTCGCCACCATCGGCGGCTTCCTGTTCGGCTTCGACAGCGGCGTCATCAACGGTACCGTCGATGGCCTCAAGCAGACCTTCCAGTCCAGTTCCGCCGGCACTGGCTTCGAGGTCGCCTCGATGCTGCTGGGCTGCGCGATCGGTGCGTTCCTGGCCGGCTCGCTGGCCGATCGCTGGGGCCGGCGCACGGTGCTGATCGTCTCGGCTGCGCTGTTCCTGCTGTCGGCGTTGGGCGCCGGCGCGGCGCACAACTCGGCGGTGTTCGTGCTGGCGCGGATGATGGGCGGGTTCGCGGTGGGCGCGGCCAGCGTGATGTCGCCGGCCTACATCGCCGAGGTCGCCTCGGCGCGCTACCGCGGGCGCCTGGCCACGGTGCAGCAGATCGCCATCATCGGCGGGCTGTTCTGCGCCTTCCTCAGCAACTATCTGCTGGCCAAGGCCGCCGGCGCGTCCACCGAGGCGCTGTGGCTGGGGCAGCCGGCCTGGCGCTGGATGTTCTGGATGCAGGCGCTGCCGTCCACCGCGTTCCTGCTGCTGTTGCTGGCGATTCCGGAGAGCCCGCGCTTCCTGGTGGCGCGGGGCCGCCGCGAGCAGGCGCTGGCGGTGCTGACCCGGCTGTACGGCGCCAACACGGCGCAGACCAAGCTGACCGAAATCTCCGCCTCGCTGTCGGCCGACCAGCACACGCCGCGGCTGTCGGACCTGGTCAGCAAGGTCACCGGCAAGATCCGCCCGATCGTGTGGATCGGCATCGGCCTGGCCACCTTCCAGCAACTGGTCGGCATCAACGTGGTGTTCTACTACGGCGCGGTGCTGTGGCAGGCGGTGGGTTTCTCCGAGAGCGATGCGTTGTTGATCAACGTGCTGTCCGGTGCGTTGAGCATCGGTGCCTGTCTGATCACCGTGGTGTTGATCGACCGGGT
>NZ_AQOJ01000519.1:0-532 GCF_000364685.1 Xanthomonas sp. SHU 166 | reverse complement strand
GCAAAAGCCGCTGTTGTGGATCGGCTCGGCCGGCATGGCGGTGTCGCTGGCGCTGGTCACCATCGCCTTCGCCAGCGCCTCGCTGGATGCGGCCGGCAAGCTGGCGCTGTCGCCGGGCATGGGCCGGTTGGCGTTGATCGCCGCCAACGTCTACGTGGTCTTCTTCAACATGTCCTGGGGCCCGGTGATGTGGGTGATGCTGGGCGAGATGTTCCCCAACCAGATCCGCGGCTCCGGCCTGGCGGTGGCCGGCGCGGCGCAGTGGATGTCCAACTTCGCCATCACCGTGACCTTCCCGGTCCTGCTCGGCAGCATCGGCCTGGCCGGCGCCTACGGCATCTACACCGTGGCCGCGTTCCTGTCGGTGTTCTTCGTGCTGCGCTACGTGTACGAGACCAAGGGCAAGGAACTGGAGCAGATGCAGGGCTGAGGCCGATACGCACGCGCACGCGGCGCGCGTGCCATCTCTGGATCGGTGTGTCTGTAGCCGAGCGGCTGAAGGTATTGCCGGATCGGTGGTGGCGCTGCGCGT
>NZ_AQOJ01000518.1:0-3025 GCF_000364685.1 Xanthomonas sp. SHU 166 | reverse complement strand
AACCCCTCTCCCGGTGGGAGAGGGGCTTTGGCTTTTCCCTCTTCCCGCCGGGACCATGGCCCCCTTTTAGGGGGAAGGTGCCCCGCAGGGGCGGATGAGGGGCCGGGCGAATCCTTGCGGGCAGGTCCGCGCAGCCCATAGACATTGATTGATGTCCTCCCGGCGATGGTGCTGGGCACCCCAACGGCTGAGGTGTGCGATGGGTGGTCCCGTGGTCGCACACTTCATGTGTTACTTTATAACAATTGCTACTTTGACTTCCTCGCCGTCCCTCGCTCCCTTGCCGCTCCCGTCGATCCGATGAACCTGCAGATCCCCTCGCCATTGCCCGATGTCGCCGCCGACGAACCTTCGCAGATCGCCGCTCCCCTGAACTGGGTGGGTATGGACGGCATCGCGCTGCCGATCAGTCTGGACATGGGCGAGGGCGCGCCTGCGGCACCCGTTCCGGCGCAGGCCGCGCTCGCCGTCGACCTGCCGTCGGCGCAGGTCAAGGGCATTCATATGTCGCGGCTGTACCGCCTGCTCGACGAGTGCGCGCAGCAGCCGCTGTCGCCGTCGCGGCTGTCGCAGTTGCTGCGGGCGATGGTGCATAGCCACGCCGACTGCGCCTCGACCGCGGCGCGGGTGTCGCTGCGCCTGGAACTGCTGCGTCGCAGCCCGGCACTGCGCAGCCCGGGGCTGGCCGGATGGCGGGCGTATCCGCTGCGGATCGACGCCGAGCTGCGTGGCGGCGTGGTCCGGCTCGGACTCGACGTGGATCTGCTGTATTCCTCGACCTGCCCGTGTTCGGCGGCGCTGGCGCGGCAACTGCTCAGCGAAGCCTTCGTGCAGCAGCACCCGGAACAGGCCTCGCTATCGCGGGAGGCGGTGGCGGACTGGCTGCTCCGGCACGGCAGTCACGCCACCCCGCATAGCCAGCGCAGCGTCGCCTCGGTGCGGGTCGGCGTGTCGGCGCGGGCGGTGCGCTTCGACGCGGAGGGCGTGATCGCGCTCGCCGAGCAGGCCCTGGCCACGCCGGTGCAGGCAGCGGTGCGGCGCGCCGACGAACAGGCGTTCGCGCGCCGCAACGGCGAGAACCTGATGTACGTGGAGGACGCCGCGCGCCGCCTGCAGCAGGCGCTGGGTGCGCGCTACGCCGAGGTGCAGGTACAGGTGCGGCATCTGGAGAGCCTGCATGCGCACGATGCGGTGGCGGAGACCGCATCGGCGCCGGTGGCGGTCATGGCCGGGGAGGCCGCCCCTGACTTGGCGCAGGCCTGACCGCGACCTGCGGGTGGTCGGTACGTGCGCACTGATGCCGACCGGGTCGCACACGTCGCCCGGGCTGCCCCGGCGTTCCAGGTAGGCTTGGGTCGGCGTGCTGGCGTCTGCAGCCGTCTGGCCGAGGACGATCGACACCCGCGCAACCAGGAATGAGACGCGTCGGGCCGTGGCCGGCGCCGAAACGCAAAAAACCCCGCCAAGGCGGGGTTTTTGCTGTGTCGCGCTGCAGCCGAAGCGAGGATGGCGCTCCCTAGGGGACTCGAACCCCTGTTTTAGCCTTGAGAGGGCCACGTCCTAACCACTAGACGAAGGGAGCGTTGGTCGCGTCGATTGCAGCGCGCTAGTATATGGGTCTCGCCGCCCTTCGGCAATCCCGCAACCCGATACGGAAGCGCCATCATCAATCCGCCAGTTCCATCGCCATTCACCCTGCGCGCGATCCCGCGCGACCAGCACCCCATTTCGCGCAAGGACATCAGCCCCAACGCCCTGCGCGTGCTGTACCGGCTGCGCGAGGCCGGCTTCGGCGCCTACCTGGTCGGCGGCGCGGTCCGCGATCTGCTGGTCCAGGTCCAGCCCAAGGACTTCGACGTCGCCACCGACGCCACCCCCGAGCAGGTTAAGCAGCTGTTCCGCAACTGCCGCCTGATCGGCCGCCGCTTCCGCCTGGCCCACGTGGTCTACGGCCGCGAGATCATCGAGGTCGCCACCTTCCGCGCCAACGTCGACGACGGTAGCGGCGACCGCGAGGTGGACAACGGCCGCCTGGTCCGCGACAACGTCTACGGCAGCATCGAGGACGATGCGGTGCGCCGCGACTTCACCTGCAACGCCTTGTACTACGCCATCGAGGACTTCTCGGTGCGCGACTACACCGGCGGCTTCGAGGACGTGCAGGCGCGGCTGATGAAGCTGATCGGCGACCCCGAGCAGCGCTACCGCGAGGACCCGGTACGCATGCTGCGCGCGGTGCGCCTGGCGGCCAAGCTCGGCTTCGAGATCGAGGCCGGCACCGCCGAGCCGATCCCGCGCCTGGCCGGGCTGCTGGCCGAGGCCGCGCCGGCACGGCTGTTCGAGGAAGTGCTCAAGCTGTTCCTGTCCGGCCACGGCGTGGCCAGCTTCGAGGGGCTGGAGCGGCACGGCCTGCTCGCCGCGCTGTTCCCGGAGAGCGCGGCGGCGCTGCGCTCCAACCGCAGCGGCGCGCTGCGGCGGATGCTGATCGAGGGCCTGCGCAACACCGACAACCGTGTCGCCAACGACGAGCCGGTGTCGCCGGCGTTCCTGTTCGCGCTGCTGCTGTGGCCGGCCTACTGCCGCGCGTTGATGACCCTGCAGAAGCAGGGCATGCAGATGGAGGAGGCGCAACGCCGCGCCGCCGACCGGGTGACCCTGCACCAGCTGAGCACCGTGGCGCTGCCGCGGCGTTTCTCGCTGCCGATGCAGGAGATCTGGCTGCTGCAGTCGCGCTTCACCTCGCGCCAGCGCAAGCGGGTGGTGCGCACGCTGTCGCATCCGCGCTTCCGCGCCGCGTTCGATTTCCTGATCGTGCGCCAGTCCGCGTCGGACGAGCACGCGGCCGACATCGCCTATTGGCGCGAACTGCAGCAGCAGCCCGGCTACGCGCCGCCGCCGCGCGGCTTCGATCCGGAGGTGGACTACGCCGGCGACGAGCTTGCGTTCGCGCCGCCGGCCGACAGCGAAGAGACCCCCAAGCGCCGCCGGCGCCGGCGCCGCCGCCCGGACGCCGCCACGCCCGTCG
>NZ_AQOJ01000517.1:0-3927 GCF_000364685.1 Xanthomonas sp. SHU 166 | reverse complement strand
CGGCGGCCGCCGCGGCGATCCTGGCCCGCGCCAAGGCCAAGGCCGCGCAGCGAGGCGGCCAATGAGCGCGACCGCGAGCACGGGCGCAAGCCCGCCTGCGCGGCGCGGACGCCTGCTGAGCAAGGACGAGATCCACGAGCTGTTCTCGCGCCTGTCCGAACTCAACCCCAGCCCGACCACCGAGCTGGAATACGACAGCCCGTTCGAACTGCTGATCGCGGTGATCCTCTCGGCGCAGGCCACCGACGTCGGCGTCAACAAGGCCACGCGGCGCCTGTATCCGGTGGCGAACACGCCGGCCGCGATCCTGGCGCTGGGCGAGGACGGGCTGAAGCGCTACATCTCCACCATCGGCCTGTTCAACGCCAAGGCCAAGAACGTCATCGCCACCTGCCGCATCCTGGTCGAGCAGCACGGCGGCGAGGTGCCGCGCTCGCGCGCCGCGCTGGAAGCGCTGCCCGGGGTCGGCCGCAAGACCGCCAACGTGGTGCTCAACACCGCCTTCGGCGAACCGACCATGGCGGTGGACACGCACATCTTCCGCGTCGCCAACCGCACCGGGCTGGCCCCGGGCAAGGACGTGCGCGCAGTCGAAGATTCGCTGCTCAAGCGGGTGCCGGCGCAGTTCCTGCACGACGCGCACCACTGGCTGATCCTGCACGGCCGCTACGTGTGCAAGGCGCGCAAGCCCGACTGTCCGCAGTGCGCGATCCGCGACCTGTGCCGGTACAAGGACAAGACGCTGGGTTGAGCGGCGTGCCGCGGCGCCGGCCGGTACAGCGCCGGGGATGTCGGCTTGGGCAACTTGCGCGGCGCATGTCGTCCGCCGCTGCGCCCGTCGCGGTTGAAACCGCTTCTCCAGTTCTCCACGAGAGGCCACCTGGCCGCTGTAGCAGCGACTATCGTCCACGGTCGTCGACGCGAACCGTGAAAGGCACCCCGGCCCGCACCCCATCGCGCGCGCCTCGGCGATCGCGCCGCAAAAAAAGAAAGGCGGCGCAATGCGCCGCCTTTCGTACAACCTGCGGGAATCTCCGCGAATCAGAACGACAGGTCGCCCCAGACGCCGAATTCCTTGGTTTCCACGTCGGTCTTCTTGCTGGCGTTGTCCTGGTGCGTGTACTTGTACACGGTGGCCAGCTTCAGGTTCTTCAGCACCGGGAACTCGACGCCGACGTTCCAGTACTTGTCGGCCAGGGTCGGGTCGATGGTCTTGCTCAGGTCGGTCTTGTCGTAGCGGGCGAAGGCGTTGATGCCGCCATCGGTCAGCGCCACGCTGCCCCACACCGACCAGCCGCTGGACTTGTCGGTGGCCGGGGTCAGCACGTTGTTGAGGTTCTTGGCCTGGAAGTACTCGCCGCCCAGACGGAAGTTGGAATCGGCGTAGGCGACCATCGCATCGGCGCGGGTGTAGTCGTGCTGCGCGTCGAGGATGTCGGTTTCCTTGCCCAGCTTGCCCGAGTAGGCACCGACGGCGATGGCCAGGTTCTGCATCGGCATGTAGGCGACGCGGCCTTCCACGTCCATGCCCTTGCCGCGGGTCGGGTTCTTGTAGCCGGCGCCGTTGACCACCGACATCGCGTAGTTGACCTGCGAGCCCAGGTCGCCGAAGGCGTGCAGGCCCCAGTCGGAGGAGTTGGCGTACTTCAGGCGGTCGGTCAGGGTGTTCTCGACGTAGCGGTAGCCGTAGAACTTCTCGACGAACGGCACCCACGGCATGTCGGCGGCACCGATGCGCAGGGCGAAGGCGTCGTCGAACTTGCCCTGCACGTAGGCCTTCTTCACGAACAGCTGGGTGTTGGACAGCGCCGAGCTGTACTGGAAGTCGGTGGTCAGGTTGGCCGACCAGATCTCGTTGAAGCTGTGGTCGACGGTCAGGTAGAAGCGCTTGACGTCCAGACCGGTGCCGCTGGCGGCGGTCTTGGCGCCGCCGCTGGTGCGGTCGATGTTGGTCAGGTCGAAGAACATACGGCCGCCGATCTTGTTGTCGTTGACCAGCTTGGCGAGCTTGTCGACCTTGGCGGCGCTGGCCTGCGCCGTTTCGGTCGCCTGGGCCTGCACGACATTCACTTCCGACTGCGCGTCGGACTGCGCCTGCAGGGCTTCCGACTGCGCCTGCAGCTGCTGGACCTGGGTCTGCAGCGCTTCGATCTGGGCCTGCAGCTGCTGCAGCTGGGCAGCGCTGACGGCGGGCGGGTTGCTGCTGGCCTTGGCCTTCGCCGCGAACGCCTGCGGCGCCGACGCGAGGCCGAGGCTGGCGAGGATCGCCGTGGCGAGAAGATGGGAACGCATTAGAATCTCTCCGATGGGTGGTGGCAGGGTGGTATGGGTGCGGTGCGGCCCCAGTGCGATGGCCCGACCATTTGTAAAGATTCCGTCAAAGACATGACGGTTTTGAGTCAGCTTCGTTTCGAAACGAAGGCAGCCCCGTCCGGGAAGGCTGTCACCGGACTGACATCTGATTTTCTTCAGACGTTCATGAAAAAGTCTTGGAATGCAGCCGATGCCGGCCGGGGTGCCGGCATTCCACCTATTTCAGGAGTTCTCCCGATGCGTTCCCTCAAGCTCCGACTGCTGGCAGCCGCCGCGGTCGCTACGTTTTCGCTCGCGGCGCAAGCCACCGATGTCACTGGCGCAGGCTCCAGCTTCGTCTACCCGGTGCTGTCGAAGTGGTCGGCTGCCTATGCTGAGAAAAGCGGCAACCGCGTCAACTACCAGTCGATCGGTTCCGGCGGCGGCATCGCGCAGATCCAGGCGGCCACGGTCGATTTCGGCGCCTCCGACAAGCCGCTGAGCGGCGCGGATCTGGAAAAGTTCGGCCTGGGCCAGTTCCCGGTCGTGATCGGCGGCATCGTGCCGGTGTTCAACGTGGCGGGCGTGGCCCCGGGTGCGATGAAGCTCGACGGCACCGTGCTGGCCAACATCTTCCTCGGCAAGATCACCAAGTGGAACGACCCGGCGATCGCCGCGCTGAACCCGGGCCTGACCCTGCCCGACCTGAAGATCACCATCGTGCACCGCTCCGACGGTTCGGGCACCAGCTTCAACTTCACCAACTACCTGTCCAAGGTCAGCCCGGAGTGGAAGAGCAAGGTCGGTGAAGGCACCGCCGTGCAGTGGCCGGCCGGCATCGGCGGCAAGGGCAACGAGGGCGTGGCCGCCTACGTCAAGCAGATCCGCGGCGGCATCGGCTATGTCGAGTACGCCTACGCGCTGCAGAACAAGCTCAGCTACGCCGGCATGAAGAACGCCGCCGGCCGTTTCGTGATGCCGGACGACAAGACCTTCTCCGCTGCCGCCGCCACCGCGGACTGGAAGTCGGCCAAGGACTTCAACCTGATCATGACCAACGCGCCGGGCCAGGACGCGTGGCCGATCACCGCCACCACCTGGGCCATCATGTACAAGAAGGCCAAGAAGCCGGCGTCGTCGAAGGCCGCGCTGGACTTCTTCAAGTGGTCGTTCGAGCAGGGCCAGCCGCAGGCCAAGGCGCTGGACTACGTGCCGCTGCCGGAGCCGCTGGTCAAGCAGATCGAAGCCTACTGGGCGCAGAACATGAAGTAAGCCGGCGTCTCGCCCGTCCGGCGCTCGCGCGCCGGCACGGCGATGTCCCGAAGGCGCGGACCGCAGGGTCCGCGTCTTTTTTTGTCCCCGCTGGCGGAGCCGTGCGCAGGCCCAGGGGGGCACGCCGCCCTGCCCTGCCACGGTTCCGGAAGGCGGCGCGAGCGCCGCATCCGGTGAGGGCGTCCGCCAACCAGTCCGCAAGTCATCTCGCTGTAACAAAAATATCATTTCATAGCGAGCATCCGCCGGATGTCCCGGCGCTCTTCGCTACGGAGTGACCCCCATGAAACTGCAGCCGGCGCGCATTGCCGTCCTGTCCCTCGCCCTGGCCTTCGCCGTCACCGCCTGCCAGCCCGGCAACGG
>NZ_AQOJ01000516.1:0-3931 GCF_000364685.1 Xanthomonas sp. SHU 166 | reverse complement strand
AGCAGGGCGCCGCCGATGCGGCAGGCGGGACGCCCGCTGCCGCGCCGGCCGCCGGCGCCAAGACTGCGGCGGAGATTTCCGGCGCCGGTGCCTCCTTCATCTACCCGCTGATCTCCAAGTGGTCGGCCGACTACAACGCGGCCACCGGCAACAAGATCAACTACCAGTCGATCGGTTCCGGCGGCGGCATCGCCCAGATCAAGGCCGGCACGGTCGATTTCGGCTCTTCCGACAAGCCGCTGGACAGCGCCGAGCTGGCCGCTGCCGGTCTCGGCCAGTTCCCCTCGGCGATTGGGGGGGTGGTGCCGGTGGTCAACCTGGACGGCATGGACGCGGGCAAGCTGCGGCTGACCGGCCCGGTGCTGGCGGACATCTTCCTGGGCAAGATCAGCAAGTGGAACGACCCCGCGCTGACCGCGCTGAACCCGGGCGTGACCCTGCCCGACACCAAGATCAACCTGGTGCACCGCTCCGACGGCTCGGGCACCAGCTTCAACTTCACCAACTACCTGTCCAAGGTCAGCCCGGAGTGGAAGGGCAAGGTCGGCGAAGGCACCTCGGTGCAGTGGCCGGGCGGCGTCGGCGGCAAGGGCAACGAAGGCGTGGCCTCGTACGTGCAGCAGATCAAGGGCTCGATCGGCTACGTCGAACTGGCCTACGCGCTGCAGAACAAGATGCCGTACGCGTCGATGCAGAACGCCGCCGGCAACTGGGTGCAGCCCAATGCCGAGAGCTTCGCCGCGGCTGCCGCGTCGGCCGACTGGGCCAACGCCAAGGACTTCAACCTGGTCATCACCAACGCCTCGGGCGCGCAGGCGTGGCCGATCACCGCCACCAACTTCATGCTGATGCACAAGCAGGCCAAGGACCCGGCGCGCAGCAAGGCGACCCTGGACTTCTTCAAGTGGGCCTTCGAGAAGGGCCAGCCGCAGGCCGACGCCCTGCACTACGTGCCGCTGCCGCCGGAACTGGTGCAGCAGATCGAGTCCTACTGGAGCAAGGAATTCAAGTAAGCGCCACCGCGGTGCGCACTGCGCGCACCGCGGCGGCAACCGGCGACCGGCGGTGCAGTCCAGGCGCCGCCGGTCGCCGTATCGGCAACTTGTGATTCGGACTTTCGGGTTCCCGCCTGTGCGGGAGCGATGCAACCACCCACCGCGCGCGGTCATCCCCGCCGCGGCCACGATCGGAGCGCGCAGGCGCGTGCTCCGGCGACGACCGAGCCCATGAACAGCACTGTCCTTCCCGAAGCGATGTCGGCGCCACGCGGACGCGACCTGCGTGACGCCCGCGCCGACCGATTGTTCCGCTGGATCCTCACCGCCACCGTCGTTTTGGTACTCGTCGCCCTCGGCAGCGCTGCGCTGTCGATGCTGTGGGGCGGCCGTCATGCCCTGCAGCTGCAGGGCATGAGCTTCTTCTACTCCAGCGAGTGGAACCCGGTCGAGAACAAGTACGGCGCACTGGCGCCGATCTACGGCACCCTGGTGACCGCCTTGATCGCGATGCTGATCGCGGTGCCGGTGAGCTTCGGCATCGCCTTCTTCCTGACCGAAGTGGCGCCACGCTGGCTGCGCGGCCCGGTCGGGACCGCGATCGAACTGCTGGCCGGCATCCCGTCGATCATCTACGGCATGTGGGGCCTGTTCGTGCTGATCCCGATCATGTCCGAGTACGTCACGCCCTGGCTCAACGACCACCTCGGCACGTTGCCGGTGATCGGCCCGATCTTCCAGGGACCCCCGATCGGCATCGGCCTGCTCACCGCCGGCTTCGTGCTGGCGATCATGGTGATTCCCTTCATCTCGTCGGTGATGCGCGAAGTGTTCCTGACCGTGCCGACCCGGCTCAAGGAGTCGGCCTACGCGCTCGGCTCCACGCGCTGGGAGGTGAGCTGGGACATCGTGCTGCCCTACACCCGCTCGGCGGTGATCGGCGGCATCTTCCTGGGCCTGGGCCGCGCGCTCGGCGAGACCATGGCGGTGGCCTTCGTGGTCGGCAACACGGTGCGCCTGTCGCCCTCGCTGCTGGAGCCGGGCACCACCATCGCCGCGCTGATCGCCAACGACTTCGGCGAAGCCACCGGCGATTACCGCTCGGCACTGCTGCTGCTGGGCTTCGTCCTGTTCCTGGTGACCTTCGTCGTGCTGGCGATCGCCCGCCTGATGCTGGCGCAACTGTCGCGCAAGGAGGGCAACTGAGATGGCCGCCGACATCGCACACCGCCTGTACAACCGCCGCCGCGTGGTCAACTTCGTGGCGCTCACCCTGTCCTGCCTGACCGCGCTGTTCGGGCTGGTGTTCCTGGCCTGGATCCTGTGGACCCTGCTGGCCAAGGGCATCTCCGGCATCAACCTGGACCTGTTCACGCGCATGACCCCGCCGCCCGGCGAGGACGGCGGCCTGGCCAACGCGTTCTTCGGCAGCGCGGTGATGTGCGGCCTGGCGCTGCTGATCGGCACGCCGCTGGGCGTGGCCGCCGGCACCTGGCTGGCCGAGTACGGCAACGCGCGCAAGACCGGTCAGGTGGTGCGCTTCGTCAACGACATCCTGCTGTCGGCGCCGTCGATCGTGCTCGGCCTGTTCGTCTACACCCTGTACGTGATGCAGACCGGCGGCAATTTCTCGGCGCTGGCCGGCGCGCTGTCGCTGGCCTTCATCGTGCTGCCGGTGGTGGTCCGCACCACCGACGAGATGCTGCGGCTGGTGCCGGCGCAGATGCGCGAGGCCGCGCTGTCGCTGGGCATCCCGCAATGGAAGGTGACCATCCAGGTGCTGTACCGCAGCGCCTCGGCCGGCATCGTCACCGGCGTGATGCTGGCGCTGGCGCGCATCAGCGGCGAAACCGCGCCGCTGCTGTTCACCTCCTTCGGCAACCTGTACTGGAACAACAACATCCTCAAGCCGATGGCCAGCGTGCCGGTGGTGATGAACAACTTCGCCGGCAGCCCCTACCCGACCTGGCAGCAACTGGCCTGGTCCGGCGCGCTGGTGCTCACCGTCTTCGTCCTGCTGGTCAGCCTCGGCGCGCGCGCCCTGCTGGTGCGCAACAAGATCTCCAACGATTGATTCCCCTATGGACCCGGCCATGAACGATCACCACAACGCCGCCCCGATGCACCGCATCGCCATGCCCAACGGGCACACCGCGCTGGCGCCGTCGCCGGTCAAGATCGCCGCGCGCGGCCTGGACTTCTATTACGACAAGTACCATGCGCTGAAGGGCATCAACCTGGAAGTGCCGGAGAAGCGCGTCACCGCGCTGATCGGCCCCTCCGGCTGCGGCAAGTCCACCCTGCTGCGCATCTTCAACCGGATCTACGCGCTGTACCCGAAGCTGGAAGCGCGCGGCGAGGTGCTGCTGGACGGCGAGAACATCCTCTCGCCGAAGTACCCGATGAACCGCCTGCGCAGCAAGGTCGGCATGGTGTTCCAGAAGCCGGTGCCGTTCCCGATGACCATCTTCGAGAACGTCGCCTACGGCATCCGCCACCACGAGAAGCTGTCCAAGGCCGACATGGCCGACCGCGTCGAGCAGGCGCTGCGCCAGGGCGCGCTGTGGGACGAGGTCAAGGACAAGCTCGGGCAGAGCGCGCTGGGCCTGTCCGGCGGCCAGCAGCAGCGCCTGTGCATCGCCCGCGCGGTGGCGCTGCGTCCGGACGTGCTGCTGCTCGACGAGCCGACCTCGGCGCTGGACCCGATCTCGACCAGCCGCATCGAGCAGCTGGTGGAAGAGCTGAAGAACGACTACACCATCGTCATCGTCACCCACAACATGCAACAGGCCGCGCGCGTGTCCGACTACACTGCCTTCATGTACCTGGGCGACCTGATCGAGCACGACCGCACCGAAATCATCTTCTCGCAGCCGAACAAGCAGCAGACCGAAGACTACATCACCGGCCGTTTCGGCTGAGCCGCTGCGGCCGCC
>NZ_AQOJ01000515.1:0-829 GCF_000364685.1 Xanthomonas sp. SHU 166 | reverse complement strand
TGTCGAACTGTGGCAGGAACGCCGCGGGCGCACGCCGCTACTGCCGCCGGCCCTGCTGCGGCTGCCCAGCGTGCGCTTCGCGCTGCTGGTGGGCGGGGTGTTCTTCACCTGCTGGAGCGGTTTCATGTTCGTGCTGGCGCTGACCCTGCAGACCGGCGCCGGCCTCTCGCCGCTGCAGTCCGGCAATGCGTTCATCGTGCTGGGCGCGGCCTACTTCGCCTCCGCGCTGGTCAGCGCCCGCGTGGCGGCGCGCTGCGGCCCGCTGCCGACGCTACTGCTGGGCTGCCTGGTGCAGATGCTGGGCCTGCTGGCGCTGGGCTGGACGCTGCACGCCGTGTGGCCGCATCCGGGCGTGCGCAACCTGGCCCCGGCGACCGCACTGATCGGCGCCGGCCAGGCCTGGATCGTGGCCAGCTTCTACCGCATCGGTCTGTCGCAGGTGTCCACCGAGCATGCCGGCGCGGGCAGCGCCATGCTCTCCACCATCCTGCAGGCGGCGATGGGCCTGGGCCCGGCGGCGCTGGGCGCGATCTACGCCCACGCCCGTGGTGGCGGCAGCCTGGCCGCGATGCAGGCGGCGCTGAACAGCGAGTGGCTGGCGATGCTGCTGCTGGTGATCTGCGCACTGTTCTATCTGCGCCGGCAGCGTCGCGCGGGGGCAACGGCGACGGCACCGAGCGCCGCGCTGCCGCCGATCGCCGAGTAGGCCGCGCGGCACCGCCCGCGCGTCTGCCGCCGCCACCGCGCGGCAACGAATGCCGGCGGCCGTCCGGCTATAATCCGCCATCCCTTTCGACGCCCTCCGGCCGCCGGCCGGCGGGCGCCCTGC
>NZ_AQOJ01000514.1:0-2355 GCF_000364685.1 Xanthomonas sp. SHU 166 | reverse complement strand
TGGCGGGAAGTGCGCGGCGGCGACCGCGCGCTCGGCCTGCTCGGCGCTGTCCAGCCCGGCCAGGACCACGCCGCGGGCGCCGGCATCGAGCACCCGGCCGATCAGCTTGGCATCGACCTCGGGCACGCGCACCCACGGTTCGCAGCCGCCCAGCTCGCAGGCGCGTATGGCGTGTTCCAGCTCGGCGGGCGAGCGCAGCACGTGTTCCAGATCGAGTACCGCGAAGTCGTAGCCGACATGCCCGAACATCTCGCACAGCAGGGCACTGGGCACGGAGTTGAGCAACCCGATCTTGCAGGCCATGGGGGAGGGCGCGCGGAACTGGGGAAGGGAGCGCAATCCTGCCGTAAACGAGAATGCTTATCAAGACGATCGGCCGCGGGCCTTCCCAGCCGCCGTAGACGCTTTCTGTGCGCTACCGCGCTTTTCGCTGCGACTCACTCGCCGAAGAGGAGCCGCTTTTGCGAATCCCCAATCCCTGATCCCCAATCCCTGCGGTCAAGGCCTCAGCGTGCGGCGGCACGCATCCCCCGATACGGCGGCGTCGCCATCACCATTTCCGCCAGCGAATAGGCCAGTTCGCGCTCGGCCATCACCGTGCCGTCGGCGCCGTGGTCGAGCAGGTGCTTGACCTCGGCGTCGCTGTGCGCACGCGCCAGCAGGGTCAGTGCCGGGTTCAGCGCACGCAGCTTGGCCAGGGCTTCGCCGGCCTCCAGCGGCTGCGGGATCGCCAGGATCGCGATCTTGGCCTTGTCCGGGTGCGCCTCGGCCAGCACCCGGTCGGCGGCGGCGCTGCCGCGGATGCCGGGGATGCCGTCGGCGTGAGCGCGCTCGACGTGGTCGCGGTTGTCGTCGATCACCAGCACCGGCACGCCGCGCTCGCGCAGCACCGCCGCCAGCGCGCTGCCGACCCGGCCGTAGCCGATCACGATGGCGTGGTCGACCAGGTCCAGCGACGGGCCCGGCGGCAACTCCGGCTCCACCGTCACCGGCGCCTCCACCGCCTGCCGCGCCTGCCAGCGGTCCAGCCAGGTGAACAGCAGCGGGTTGGCGATGATCGACAGCAGCGCGCCGGCCAGGATCAGGTCGCGGCCGGTCTCGGGCAGGATCGCCAGGCTCACGCCCAGGCCGGCCAGGATGAAGGAGAACTCGCCGATTTGCGCCAGGCTGGTGGAAATGGTCAGGGCGATGCCGGTGGGGTGGCCGAACGCCCGCACGATCACGAAGGCGGCCAGCGACTTGCCGACGGTGATGGTCAGGAACGTGGCCAGCACCTGCCACGGATGCTCGACCAGGATGTGCGGATCGAACAGCATGCCCACCGAGACGAAGAACAGCACCGCGAAGGCATCGCGCAGCGGGAGCGAGTCGTTGGCGGCCTTGTGGCTGAGCTCGGATTCCTTCAGCAGCATGCCGGCGAAGAAGGCGCCCAGCGCGAACGACACGCCGAACAGGGTGGCCGAGCCGAACGCCACGCCCAGCGCGATCGCCAGCACCGATAGGGTGAACAGTTCGCGCGAGCCGGTCGCGGCGACCTTCTCCAGCGCCCACGGAATCGCGCGGCGGCCGACCACCAGCATCACCGCCACGAACGCGGCCATCTTCAGCAGGGTGACGCCGAGCGCGCCGAGGATCGCTCCGGTGTCGGCGCCCTTGCCGCCGAGTGCGTCGGCCAGTGCCGGCAGCAGCACCAGCGCCAGCACCATCACCAGGTCCTCCACGATCAGCCAGCCGACCGCGATGCGCCCGCGCAGGGTTTCCAGCAGGCGCCGTTCCTCCATCGCCCGCAGCAGCACCACGGTACTGGCCACCGACAGCGCCAGGCCGAACACCAGGCCGTGCAGGGTCGGCCAGCCCATGCTCCAGGCCAGCCCCCAGCCGAGCAGGGTGGCGACCGCGATCTGCGCCAGCGCGCCGGGGATCGCGATCCACTTCACTTCCATCAGGTCTTCGAGGGAGAAGTGCAGCCCCACCCCGAACATCAGCAGCATCACCCCCAGTTCCGACAACTGAGTGGCCAGGGCCTGGTCGGCGACGAAGCCCGGCGTGAACGGGCCCACGCAGATGCCCGCCACCAGATAGCCGACCAGCGGCGAGAGTTTGAGGCGATGGGCGAGCGTGCCGAGGATGAAGGCGAGCGCGAGCCCGACCGCGATGATGTCGATGAGACTGGTGTCGTGATGCATTCAGGATCGCAGAACAAGTAGGCCCCGAGTGTCGCCGATCGGGGCTTTTGTCGGCAAATCGGTGGGGGGCGCCAAACGGCCGGCGGAGCCGGGGCATCGTGATTGGGCCACAGACCTATTACATCGAGGGCTGCGCGTGCGGCGACAGGGAGGGACGATCTCGGCGGCG
>NZ_AQOJ01000513.1:0-13415 GCF_000364685.1 Xanthomonas sp. SHU 166 | reverse complement strand
CTGCCATCGGGAGCAGGCAGCCGCGAGACGCATGCCCCGGCATCGCGCGGGTGGGGCACGGACGCACTTGCCGGGGCCGGCGAGCCGCGCAACCGACGCCCCGGGCGGTGCCGCGTCCCGGCCCCGGCTCCCGCTCCCCGACACCCTGAGTGGGATGGAAGTCGCAGCGATCGGGTCCCCCGCGCAACTCCCTGTCAGGAAAGGCATTACAGCGGATGATGGACGTTATCTGTCTACTGTTTCGGCCCATCCCGTGGTGTATGTTTGCGCCAATTAGGTGTCCTGCCAGGACCAGGGTGGCATGGCTAGACTGAAGACATTCGCGAAGGGACTGCTCCTGAGCTCCGTGTACTGCGCCGGATACCTGATGGCGTGGCAGTTGTCTCTGGACCAATGGTTCCTGCCCGCCGGCCTGCGCGCGGCCGTGTTGCTGTTCATGCCCTTGCGGCTATGGCCGTACTTGCTGCTTGGCGATGCCGCTGCGCTGCTGGTGCTGCGTGTGCCGCTGATCGACGAGGGGCAGAGCGCGGCCTGGGCCTATCTCAGCCCGTTGCTGCTGATGCCGCTGTCGGCGCTGGTGCCGTTGTGGTTCCGCCGCCGCGTCCCCGACATGCTGGTCTGGCAGCAGCGGTTGCTGCCGGTGGTGCTGGGCATGGCGCTGTGGGGCGTGCTGATCAACAAGGCGCTGAACTGGGTGCTGGATGGGCCGACCACCGACATCAACGTCGAGAACGCGCTGAAGTTCTGGGTCGGTAACTATCTCGGCATCCTGGTGTTCGTGTTGCCGGCCTTGCTGTGGGTGCGCCGCGAAGGCACCGCGCTGATGTCGCGTGGGCTGATGCACGACAGCCTGCGCGCGGCGCTGATGGTGGCGGTCCTGTTCGCGGCGGCGATGAACGTGCCGGATGGAGTGGCGCGCCAGTTCCTGCTGGTGATGATGATCGTGCCGGGTTTCTGGCTGACCCTGGGCCACGAGTGGCGCGGTGCGGCGGTCGGCATCGTCATGGCCGACATCGCGGTGGCAATGGCGCTTGCCAAGTCGCATCACGCCGGTGCGTTCGACCTGGAAACCTTCTACGTGCAGATGCTGGTGTCGTTCGCCGCCACCACGCTGTTCGTGCTCGGTACCCGCATCGCCGGGGTGATGGACCAGGCCCGGCGCCTGGGCTTCGCCGAACAGGAGGCGTTGCAGGTGGCCCAGGCCAGCTACATGTCGGCCGAGCGCACCCTGCGTAACCGCGTGATCGAGTACACCGACATCCACGTGCACATCAACAAGCTGCGTCGCGACATCGCCAGCACCCTGAAGGAGCACGGTCACTACGCCGCGGCGATGGAAATGAACCGTACCGGGGTGATCCAGGCGCAGTTGCTGGACGATTACGTCGCGGCGCTGTATCCGCTGGATATCGAAACCCACGGCCTATACGGCGCGCTGAACTCCATCGCCTTCGCCAACGCCTGCGATACCGAGGTCGAGGCGCGCCTGCACGGGGATTCGCGGCGGCTGTCGATCGGGCTGCAGCTGGCGGCGTATCGCTGCGTGCTCAACGCCATGGAAATCCTGCCCGATGCGGGCCGGCACACGATCACCGCACGAGTCTGGTCGGCACGCGGCAAGCGCGGCGTGGTGGTGACCGTGGAAGCCGATGCGGCAATGCCGGGCGGCGGCCGCAAGCATCACAGCGCCAACGAGATGGACTGGGAACTGGCCAGCCGCTTGAAGGCTCATGACGGCACCTGCCGGCGCCGTCATGAGCAAAAGATCAGCTTCCTGATCTCCGAACCGCTGGAAAAGACCGTTACTTCTTGATGGTCACGGTCCAGACGTCGCCGTTGGCGCTGCTGGCCAGCTGCACGGTGAAGTAGCGCGCATCGTAGACCACGGTGCCGCGGCTGCTGTCGAAGGTGTCGACGGTGCTCACCCGATCCACGTCCTTGCCCATCGGCGTCACCCAGGCGGTGTCGCCGACGCGGCCGATCGCGCCACGCACCTGGCCGGTGGAGTCGTTGATCTGCAGGTAGGTCACGCCGTTGCGCTCGAACTGGTAGATGCGCGCCGACGCGTTGGTGGACAGATTGGTCGCCGCCGGCGCGCTTTCACCCAGACCACGAATGGAGATCGGGCTGCCGTTGCCGCCGCTCGGGCAACAGCTCTGCGCATAGGCGCTGGACGCCAGCGCCGAGCACGCGACGATGCCTGATAGCACCGCTATTTTTGAAGTTTTCCACATGACACGGTCCTTCCCCGGATGGGGCTTTTTTGCCTGCCGTTCAGGCGATTCCACATTACGCGAATCGCAACAGGCCACTGTTGACAAATAATCAATCGATTCATACTTGTGATGTGGCTCACGCTTATTTTTGCGGAAGAATTCCCGCAAATACGCCGCATCGGCTTGCTCAGGTATGGCCCCAGGTCACGCGCGATTCGCGTCGACCATCCGGCATCGCCGGGGTGTCGGGCGTGGACCTTATTGCAGTTTCCATGCCACACATTGCGGGTATGTCCTCGCGGTGCAGCAGGGCATGTTGTTGCTGGCGCTTCCGCGTTCGGCACAGCCAAGCGATGCCGAACGCCGCTGTCGATGGCGAGCGCGTTGCATCGTGGGGAAATCCATCGCGCCGTCGCCCGGCGTTTGTCGAATGCGATCACGAGTCGTGTCGTGTCTGAGATGGCCATCACCGACGTGACGGGATCGGTGCAGTTGCTCGGCCCGATGCGCCCGGATCGCGCGGCGAATGTTTGACGCCTCTGCGTCGCCGTCGGCCGCGATCAGGCGACGCGTCGCTGCAAACGCATGGGTCGAACGGATGACGGCGCGAGTGCGATGCGTTGCCGAACGGGACGAGGCTTATGGGCGCGCGCTTTGCCGACGCTTCGTCACCGCCGCGTTGGTGCCCATCCGATTCCTGCGTCAGCGGTGTAGCGCCGCACGCCATCGAGACCGACCTGGCGGACATGCGGTCGCGGCGTTGTCTGCGATGAACGCGGCGGCGGCGGTGCCGGGACACCGCCGCCGCAATGCATCACCAACTGTAGTTGACGTTGGCGTAGGCGAAGGCGCCGTTGAAGCCGAACGGCGAGGACGTGCTGTACGGCAGATAGGTGCGGGTGCCGGCGCCGGCGCGCGAGCGGTCGGGATACTCGTTGAGCACATTGTCGCCGCCGACGGTCACGCGCCAGCGGCCCAGCGTGTACGCGGCCGACAGGTCCAGGGTCCATTTGGCCGCATAGGTCTGGTCGGCGGCCGGCGTGGTGCCGAAGTCGGTGAATTCGCCCCAGCGCGTGGCCGTGGCGGTGAAGGCCCAGGCGCCGGGCGACCATACGCTGCTCAGGAAGAACTTGTCGCGCGGCGAACCGCGGGTGATGCGCCCGATCTCGGCACGGCCGATGCGTACCGCGGTCGGGTCGATCGCTTCCAGGACCGCAGGATTGCCGGCGATCTTCTCGATGTCGGTCTTGTTGTAGTTGTAGCCGGCGGTGAGATCGAGGCTGCTCGCGGGCAGCGTGAGCTTGTAGGTGCCGATCGCATCCACGCCCTGGGTCTTGGTGTCGATGGCGTTGGTGAAGTAGCGGCCGCCGCCGATGCCGGCGTAGCCGTTGCCCTGCAGGTAGTTGCGTACTGCCGTGGAGGTGAGATTCTCCGAGAGCACGATGCGGTCGTCGATGTCGATGCGGTAGGCATCGAGGGTGATGTACAGCGCGTCCACCGGCTGCAGCACCAGGCCCAGGCCGTAGTTCTTGGACTTCTCGGCCTTCAGCGGTTCGGCGCCGAGCGCGATCGCCGCCGGGTTGTCGGTGCGGAAGGTGCCGATCTCGAACGGCGTGGCGGCGATGCTGCCGTCGGGCTGGGCGACGTTGATGAAGTTGGTGGCGACCGACTGGAAATACTGCTGCTGCAGCGACGGTGCGCGGAAGCCGGTGGAGACGGTGGCGCGCAACGCGACCTTCGGGCTGAAGGCGTAGCGCAGCGACAGCTTGCCGGTGGCGGTGTCGCCGAAGTCGCTGTAGTTCTCGTAGCGCCCGGCGAGGCCGGCGGAGAACTTGTCGGTGATGTCGCCTTCCAGGTCGAGATAGGCCGAGTAGCTGTTGCGATCGTAGTGGCCGGAGTCGCCGGGCTTGAAGCCGGCGAACACCTGCGCGCCCGGAAGCAGGGTGCCGTTGGCCGAGGGAATGCCGCCGTTGACGTAGGACGCCGGCGCGCCCGGCGATTCGTTGAACTTCTCGCCGCGCCACTCGGCGCCGAAGGCCAGGGTCACCGGGTAGGCCAGGCCGACCTCCAGCGATTTGCTGAAGTCGGCGTTGAGCACGTTCTGGGTGACCTGCAGCGCGCCCGCATAGAACTCGGTGGGACTGGCCAGGCCGAGGCTGTTGTTGAGGCTGTGGCGCACGTCGAAACTCAGATCGTTGCGGCCGTAGTTGTAGCTGAGCTCGATGGCCAGGCCGCCGGCGGTGCTGGACTTGACCCCGCCGACCCAGGACACGTCCTTGCTGACGTTGTAGATCTGCGGCAGGAAGCCGTCGGGGTAGATCTCCGGGCGGTTGCGGTTGTCGCCGGACCAGCGGAAGTAACCGTTGGACAGCACCTCGCGGCGGCTGAGCATCGCGTAGGAATAGAAGGTGATGTAGTCGGCCGGGCTGTACTGACCGTTGTAGGAGACCGCGCCCTGGTCCACGTCGGGGTCGCCGTAGCGCTGCTGCACCTGGCCCTGGTACGGCGTGGCGCGGTCGGTCTGGTCCTGGTGTCCTGCCTGCGCGGCGAAGTGCACTGTGCCGGTCTCGGCGAAGGTGAGCCCGGCATCGCCGGAGAGCTGGTACTGCTCGCCGTCGCCGGCGCTGTATTTGCCGTAGCGCCCGGCCAGGCTGCCGCCCGTGCCGCTGCCCTTGAGCACGATGTTGATGACGCCGGCGATGGCGTCGGAACCGTATTGCGCTGAGGCACCGTCGCGGAGCACTTCGATGCGTTCGACCGCGGCGATGGGAATGGTGTTGAGATCGGCCGGCGAGGAGCCGCGGCCCTGCGCGCCGTTGAGGTTGACCAGCGCGGTGGTGTGGTAGCGCTTGCCGTTGACCAGCACCAGCACCTGGTCCGGCGAGAGCCCGCGCAACTGCGCCGGGCGCACCGCATCGGAGCCGTCGGTGATCGCCGGGCGCGGGAAGTTCAGCGAGGGCACCGCGCGCGACAGCGCAGTGGCAAGTTCGGTGGTGCCGGTGGACTGCAGCGTCTCCGGCGAGATGATGTCGATCGGCGAGGCCGATTCGGCGACGGTGCGATCGGCCACACGCGTACCGGTGACGATGACGGTGTCCAGCGTTTGCGCGTTGCCGGTGTTCTGCGCGTGGACCGAAACGGCGGACGTCGCCAGGCACAGGGCGACGGCGTGGGCGAGCGGAGTGAGCGTGCGCGTCATGGGGGAGGCGGCTCCAGAAGTGGGGGGAGGCGCCGCTGCATGCGCACTCCCCTGTCCCCTGGCGGATGCGACGACGCGACCTAGGGATTACCGGTTGATGTCAATGGAGTCAATATTCCGTTAAGCCTGATGGCGAGGTTGCAATTGCAACCACTGCTGCAGGCGTTGCGGCAGCGCCAATCCCGGGATTTTCCGAGCGTGTAGACAAAATGCAGGCCATGCGCACGGACATGGTGCACGCGGCGGTGCCTGCGCGCGGGTGCTGCGGCGTTTTTCGCAGTGCGATGTGAGGGATGCTGGCTGCGCGGCACGAGGCAGAGCACGGTGTTGGGCGCGTCGCGGTTGCACGAGCGCAGCATCTCGCGAGCAATGCGTATGGCGCTTGTGGGAGCGGCTTCAGCCGCGACGAGTGAAGCCCAGCGCCAGCCGGCACCTTCATGCGTCGGGACTGAAGTCCCTTCCACAAGGACGCCCGATCCATGCGCCGGAGGAGCGGCTTCAGCCGCGCCCCATGGACAGCATCGTGCCGCGGCCGGAGCCGCTCCTGCAAAAACGTTCAGGCCGGCGAAAACGTCGCAGGCTGGCGAATCTCCAATCCCAAATCCCAAATCCCAAATCCCCGTCCCAACAACAACAACGGCCCGGAAACCCGGGCCGTCGTCATGCCGTTCAACGCAGGCGCAATCGATGCCCGCGCGTGCGATCACCAGCGGTAATTGATCCGCCCGTACACGTAGGCGCCGTTGAAACCGTACGGCGAGTAGTTGCTGTACGGGAGCATGCCGTAGGTGGAGTTGATCAGGTTGGCGGTCTTGTCCGGGTACTGGTCGAACACGTTGTCCGCGCCCAGCGTCAGCGTCCAGTTGGTGCTCGGCTTGAAGCTGGCCGAGGCGTCGACCACCCAGTCCGCGCCGTAGGTCTGGTCACGGGCGGCGGTGGCCGAATTGCGCACGGTGAATTCGCCGTAGCGGGTGGCGGCCAGGCTCAGGTCCCACTTCGGCAGCTTCCAGGTGCCGCTGAGGATCAGCTTGTCCTTCGGGTAGCTGTCTTCCAGGCGGCCGATCTCGTCGCGGCCCAGCGTGGTCTGGGTCGAGCCGATCGCGGCCAGCGCCTGCGGCTGGGTCACCGCATGGGTGATGTCGGTCTTGCTGTAGCCGTAGCTGGCGGTGAGGTCCAGCGTGCTGGCCGCCAGCGGGATGCTGTAGGTGCCGACCACGTCGACGCCGCGGGTGCGGGTGTCGGCGGCGTTGCTGAAGTAGCGCACGCTGGTGACGTTGCTGTAGCCGAGCTGGCGCAGTTTGCCCAGCACCGCCGCATCGTTGAGGTTGGACGACAGCAGGATGCGGTCGTCGATCTCGATCTGGTACGCGTCCACGGTCAGGTACAGGCGCTCGACCGGCTGCAGCACCAGGCCCAGGCTATAGGACAGCGAGGTCTCGGCCTTCAGCGGCGCAGCGCCCAGGGCCTGGGCCACGGCGCTGTTCATCGGGAAGGTGCCGGATTCGAAGAAGCTGCCGTTGATGTAGCTGCTGGTCACCGCCTGGTACTGCTGCTGCGCCAGCGACGGCGCGCGGAAGCCGCTGGCGACGGTGCCGCGCAGCGCCACCTTGTCGGTGAACGCGTAGCGCGCCGACAGCTTGCCGGAGGTCTTGCTGCCGAAATCCGAGTAGTCCTCGTAGCGGCCGGTGAGGCCGGCGGAGAACTTGTCGGTGAGGTCGGCTTCCAGCCCCGCGTACACCGCGTAGTTGTGGCGGTCCGAATGCACGGCGTTGAGCGGCGCGAAGCCGGCGAAGCCCTGCGCGCCGCCGGTGGTGCCAGTGTACGAGGCCGGCTCGCCGGGCGACTGGTTCCACTTCTCCTGGCGGTACTCGGCGCCGAAGGACAGCGTCACCGGATAGGCCAGGCCCCAATCCAGCGGCTGGGTGAAGTCGGCGTTGACTGCGTTCTGGGTGTACTCCAGCGCGCCGTCGTAGAAGCGCCGCGGGCTGTCCGCGCCGAGGCTGTAGTTGATGCTGTTGGCGGTGTGGAAGTCGACCTTGTTGTAGCCGTAGTTGTAGCTGACGTCCCAGGCGAAGCCGCCGGCGGTGCTGCCCTTCAGGCCGGCGACCAGCGAGCGGTCCTTGGAGTACTGCTCGATCTGCGGCACGTAGCCGTCTGGGTAGACCTGCGCCAGCAGCGCGGTCTGGCCGTTGTGGTTGCGCGAGCGGTAGAACGCGAACGAGGTGATGTCGCGGTTGCTGGCGATCGCGGTGGCGTAGCCGGTGAGGTTGTCGCTGAAGCGGAACTCGCCGTTGGCCGAGACCGCGGTGGCGTCGACCTTGGGGTCGCCGTAGACGAAGGTGGTCTGGCCGATGCCGGGATAGTTGCCGGTGTTCGGCGCGGTGCCCTGGTAGGGGCCGGCGCGGTTGGTGGCGTCCTGCTGGCTGATCTGCCCGGCCACGTGCAGGCTGCCGCGGCCGTCGCCGAAGCCGACCCCGGTATCGCCGGAGAGCTGCGACTTGGCGCCGTCGCCGGCCGAGTACTTGCCGTGCTCCACGGCCAGGCTGCCGCCTTCGCCGGCGCCCTTGAGCACGATGTTGACCACGCCGGCGATGGCGTCGGAGCCGTACTGCGCCGAGGCGCCGTCGCGCAGCACTTCCACCCGCTCGATCGCGGCGATCGGGATCGCGTTGAGATCCACCGCCGAGGCGCCGCGGCCGATGGTGCCGTTGACGTTGATCATCGCCGAGGTGTGGCGGCGCTTGCCGTTGACCAGCACCAGCACCTGGTCGGGCGAGAGCCCGCGCAACTGCGCCGGGCGGATGCCGCTGGTGCCGTCGGTCAGCGCCGGGCGCGGGAAGTTCAGCGAGGGCAGGGCACGCGACAGCGCGGTGGCCAGTTCCGAGGTGCCGGTGGCCTGCAGTGCCTCGGGGGTGATGATGTCGATCGGCGATTGCGACTCGGCGACGGTGCGGTCGCTGACGCGGGTGCCGGTGACGATCACCGTGTCCAGTGTGCTGGGCGTGCTGGGCGTGCTCGGCGCGTCGGACGCGGTCTGGGCGAAGGAAGGGGCGGCGAGGGCGGCGAGCACGGCGCTCGCCAGCAGCGACAACGGACGGTTCATAAAAACTCCAGCAGGTGCCGAAACGGCAGGCGGGGCGTGCGGCGACCGGCAGGGCCGGCAGGCCGCGTCCTCAGGGATGTCTAATTATTTTTTAACATGCGTGCTGCGTCGCAGGATGCAAGCGCATGTTCTTATTCCATTGCGTTCTAAGGGGTGGCAGAACGCCGCGCGCCGCCGTCCGCAATGGGGAGGCACGCACAACGTCCCGGTAGCGTCCGCGCCCACCGGGACAGCTGCGGCATAGGCCTGTCGTCCGCGCGAGTCGCGCGTGGCGGACGTCGTCGCCCATCGCGGCGACGCCCGCCAGGGTCGCTCAGAAGCGGTAGCTCACCCGCCCGTACCAGTAGCGCCCGTTGAAGCCGAACGGCGACAGCGGCGAGTACTGCAGGCCGTTGGGGCGGTCGTCGTAGATGTTGTTCAGCGCGGTCCGGGTCGGGTACTGGTTGGTGACGTTGTCGGCGCCGACGGTGAAGGTGAGGTCGTGCCAGGCGTAGCTGGTGGACAGGTTCAGCAGCCAGCGCGCGGCGAAGGCCTGATCCTGGCTGCCGTCGGCGTCGTCGCCGCGGCGGGTGATGGCGCCGTAGCGGGTGGCGTCGCCATGCAGGGTCCAGCCGGCCAGGCTCCAGTCGCCGCTGAGCACGTACTTGGTGCGCGGCGTGGCATCGGTCAGCAGGCCCTGGCTGGCGCGGCCGAAGTTCGGATCGGAGATCTCCAGGATCTCGATCTTGTTGTAGTTGGCGCTGAAGCTCAGGTTGAGCGTGCCGGCGCGGTCGAGGTCGAGCAGGTAGTTGCTCACCCAGTCCACGCCGCGGGTGCGGGTGGTGGCGCCGTTGACGAAGAACTGCGCGGCGCTGACCTGGCCGATCGGCACGGCCAGCGAGATCTGGTCCGAGTACAGGATCTGGTCCCAGATGCGGATCTGGTACAGGTCCAGGGTGGAATTGAAGCCGCCGCCGGGCTGCCAGACCGCGCCGATGCTGTAGTTGGTGGATTTCTCCGGCGCCAGCGGCTTGGCGCCGAGCGCGATCGCCACCGGGTCGGAGGTGCGGTAGGTGCCGATCTGGCTGAGGACGCCGTCCACCGGCAGGGTCACCACCGAGGCGTAGTTCTGTTGCGCCAGCGAGGGCGCGCGGAAGCCGTTGGAGATCGTGCCGCGGACGGCGAAGGCGTCGTTGAGCTGGTAGCGCGCCGACAGCTTGCCCGAGCGGGTGGTGCCGGCATCGCTGTAGTCCTCGTAGCGTGCGGCCACGCCGCCGGACAGGCGCTCGCTCAGGTCCGCTTCCAGGTCCGCGTACACCGCCTTGCTGTGGCGCTGGAACTGCCCGGCCACGGTCGGCGACAGGCCGGGGAACACTTGCGAACCGCCCGGATACGGTGCGCCGGTGTCCGGGTTGATGGCGTTCGGGTCGAAGTAGATCGAGGTGGGCGAGCCGGCCACCACGGCGTACTTGTCCTGCCGGTACTCGGCGCCGAAGGCGAGGTTGACCGGATAGGCCAGGCCCCAGTCCAGGGATTTGCTGAAGTCGGCGTTGAGCGCGTTCTGCTCGTTGCGGAAGCCGCCGGCGTTGAAGCGCGTCGGCGAGGCGCCGGTGCTCCAGTACAGGTTGGTGTTGATGGTGTTGCGCAGGTCGAAGGTGACGTCGTTCTTGCCGTAGTCGGCGGAGACGTCCCAGGTCCAGCCGCTGTCGGTGCTGCCCTTGACGCCGAGCACCGCGGCGCGGTCGTTGGACGGGTTGTAGATCTGCGGCAGGTAGCCGTTGGGGTAGACCGCCTGCACGTTGCGGTCGCTGTTGTCCCAGGCGCGGTAGTAACCGTTGGACAGCACCTCGCGGCGGCTGACGTTGGCGTAGCCGTACAGGTCGACGTGCGGGGTGAGCGCGTAGCCGAAGTTGACCAGCCCCTGATAGGTCTTCAGCGCCGGATCGCCGTAGCGCTCGTAGGGAACGCCGCTGGGGTTGGCGGCCCCGGCCAGGGTGGTGGCCTTGTCGGTGTTCTCGGCGCGGTTGGTGTTCATCGCGTTGAGGTAGTTCCACGACACCCGCACCCAGCCCGGCGCCTCGCCGCCCGGCGCGCCGCCGAAGGCCAGCCCGTAGGAGCCGTCGATCCCGTTCTGCGCGCCGTCGCCCTTGTCCATGATGCCGCCGCTGACGGAGACGCTGTTGCTGCCGGCCTTGGCGCCGTGCTTGAGCACGATGTTGATGACCCCGGCGATGGCGTCGGAGCCGTACTGCGCGGAGGCGCCGTCGCGCAGCACTTCGATGCGCGCGATCGCCGACATCGGAATCGAGTTGAGGTCGGCCGGCGCCGAGCCGCGCCCGACCGACGGGTTGTAGTTGACCAGCGAGGTGGTGTGGTAGCGCTTGCCGTCCAGCAGCACCAGCACCGCATCCGGCGACAGGCCGCGCAGGGTCGCCGGGCGCAGCGCGTCGTTGCCGTCGTTGATCGCCGGGCGCGGGAAGTTCAGCGACGGCAGCAGCTTGCCGAGCGCGCTGGCGAGGTCGCTGGCGCCGGTGGCCTGCAGCGCCTCGGGCGCGATGATGTCGATCGGCGATTGCGATTCGGCCACCGTGCGGTCGGCGATGCGGGTGCCGGTGACGATGATGTTGTCCAGCGTCGTCGGCGCCTGCTGGGACTGGGCGAGGCTGTTGCCGGAGGCGAGCACGAGCAGGACGGCACGGACGAGGGGGAGGCGGCGTTGCGTCATCGGGCGGAGACTCCTGGCTGGGGGATTGGCGCGGGTCTGGCGATTTCCGGTGGGGCGGGGTGGATGCTGCGGTGCAGCGTGTGCCATCGGATTGAAATCCGTTTTTCACATGGGCGCGTATACAAAAACGGACCTGGGTCGGGTTTTCGCGGCGGCCCGCGCGCCGCCTCGGACCGCGCCGCGTCGCCGCCCCGGGTGGGCCGGGACGGGCGAAGCGGCTACACTTCCGCCTCGCTAGCCGAGTGCCCTGCCTTGATTTCCCTACGTAATTTCGCCTTGCGCCGCGGCGAGCGGCTGTTGCTGTCCAATGTCGACCTCACCCTGCATGCCGGTTACCGGGTGGGCGTGGTCGGCCGCAACGGGGCCGGCAAGTCCAGCCTGTTCGCGGCGGTGAAGGGCGAACTGGAGGCCGACAAGGGCGACGTCGACCTGCCCGGCAAGGTGCGCATCGCCAGCGTCGCCCAGGAAACCCCGTCGCTGCCGGACCCGGCGCTGAGCTTCGTGCTCGGCGGCGACACCGCGGTGGCCGCGGTGCTGGCCGAAGAGGCCGAGGCGACCGCGCGCGAGGACTGGGAAGCGGTCGCCGCCGCCCACACCAAGATGGCCGAGATGGGCGCCTACGACGCCGATGCGCGCGCCGGCAAGCTGCTGCACGGCCTCGGCTTCCCGGCCGAGACCCATCACCGCGCGGTGTCCTCGTTCTCCGGCGGCTGGCGCGTGCGCCTGAACCTGGCGCGCGCGCTGATGATGCCCAGCGACCTGCTGCTGCTCGACGAACCGACCAACCACCTCGACCTGGACGCGGTGTACTGGCTGGAGCAGTGGCTGCTGAAATACCCGGGCACGCTGCTGCTGATCTCGCACGACCGCGAGTTCCTCGACAACGTCGCCACCCACACCCTGCATCTGCACAACGGCGGCGCCAAGCTGTACACCGGCGGCTACACCGATTTCGAGCGGCAGCGCGCCGAGCAGTTGCGCCAGCAGCAGATCGCGCACGAGAAGGAACAGGCCGAGCGCGCCCACCTGCAGAGCTTCATCGACCGCTTCAAGGCCAAGGCCTCCAAGGCGGCGCAGGCGCAGAGCCGGATGAAGCGCCTGGAGAAGCTGGCCGGCACCGAGGCGGTGCGCGCCGAGCGCGAGTTCCGCATCGAACTGGCGCCGCCGGCCAAGCTGCCGTTCTCGCTGATCCGCCTCAATCACGCCGAGGCCGGTTACGGCGCCGACGCGGTGATCCTGCACAACGTCGGTTTCGGCCTGGAGGCCGGTCAGCGCATCGGCCTGCTCGGCCCCAACGGCGCCGGCAAGACCACCCTGGTCAAGACCCTGGTCGGCGAACTGCCGCCGATCGCCGGCGAGCGCATGGCGCATCCGGACCTGCGTATCGGCTACTTCGCCCAGCACACGGTGGAGTCGCTGCACGAAGGCCAGTCGCCGATGGACCACATGCGCGAGATCGACAAGGACGCCAGCAACCAGGCGTTCCGTGATTTCCTCGGCAAGTGGAATTTCCCCGGCGACCGTGCGTTCGAGCCGGTCGACGGGTTCTCCGGTGGCGAGCGCGCGCGCCTGGCGCTGGCGTTGATCGCCTGGCAACAGCCCAATGTGCTGCTGCTCGACGAACCGACCAACCACCTCGACCTGGAGATGCGCGAGGCGCTGGCCGAGGCGCTGAGCGATTTCGAGGGCGCGATCGTGATGGTCTCGCACGACCGCCACCTGATCGGCCTGGTCTGCGACACCTTCTGGCGCGTGGCCGACGGCGTGGTCGAACCGTTCGACGGCGACCTCGACGCCTATGCCGCGTGGTTGCGCACTCGCCCCGCCGCGCAGGGCACCAAGCAGAAACTGGCCGAGGCCGCGCCGACCCCGCCGCCGCCGGTCAAGCCAATGCCGGCGAAGAAGCCGCCGAACCCGCACAAGCTGGCCGCCGCGGAGAAGCGCGTGGGCGAGCTGGAAGCGGCGCTGGCCGAGCTCGACCGGCAGCTCGCCGATCCCAAGCACTACGCCGATGCGGAGAAAATGGCGGTGCTGGGCCGCGAGCGCGAGGCCGCCGCGCGCGACCTGGCCCAGGCCGAGCAGGCGTGGATGGAGTTGATCGACGGCGCCTGAGCCGCGGTGGATCTCGCCATTGCCGGTGTGTGCCGGCGAGCACGGACGATCCACGTCGAGCTGACGGTTCCTTCTCCCTGC
>NZ_AQOJ01000512.1:0-4429 GCF_000364685.1 Xanthomonas sp. SHU 166 | reverse complement strand
GGACCATGGCCCCCTTTTCGGGGGAAGGTGCCCCAAAGGGGCGGATGAGGTGCGGGTGCCTGGGGGGCGGAGTGGCCGGCCGTGCGTGTCGGCGTACCCTCACCCCAACCCCTCTCCCGGTGGGAGAGGGGCTTCAATCGCTTCTTGACGCTGCTCCAGGCCAGACCGGAGCGCGAGCCGGCCCATCGCTGTGGGAGGGGCTTCAGCCCCGACGCCGCATCGCCTCAGACAACGGCAAGTCCCACCTGCATTGCCTGCGCCAGCGCCCAGGGCTGCGCGCGCGCCGGACATGCCGTGCAGGATGAGGACGATCGCATCCGCCGACGCGCGCGGCGCCGGCCCGTGCCGCTCAGGCGGCAGCGCTGGCCACGACCAGCAGACCGCCGGCGATCGCCGCCCAGTCCAGCGGCGTGCGCGAGCGCAGGCTCTGCAGCGAGGGGCGGGCGGTCGGCGTCGGCCGGAGGCTGGCCTTGAGCGCCATCAGCGCCAGGCCAGCGGCGCTGAGCGCCCAATGCCATTCGCTGGCGCCGCCGCGCAGGAAGTAGGCCAGATGCAGCACACACAGGCAGCCCAGGACGGCTGCCAGCACGACGTCACGCGAGACCAGGCCCGGACGGGCGGTCAGGACAGCACGGTTCATCAGCATGTTTCCCCCGAAACGGTCAGCGCCATCCCCGGCGCACAGTGCGACTGCGACCAGGATCATATTTCGGGCCTGCCCGGCCGCCAAGCGGCAGTGCACAAATTCTTCACATTACTGTCAGGCCTTGCTGGTAGGCGAAGCAAGGTGCATGCCGGCGTGTGCCCAAGCGCTCCCGGCGCCCAATGCGGCGGCAGCGGTGTCGCTCAGTCGGCCAGTGCGGCCTGCTCGGCCAGCAACCACTCGCGCAAGCGTCGGGCGGCGTCGCTTTCCGCGCGCGAGCGCAGCCGGGTCAGCCAGTAGCGGCCCAGGTCGATGCGGGTGGTGAACGGACAGACCAGCCGCCCGGCATCCAGGTCTTGGGCGAACAGCCGCAGCGGCAGCAGGGCCACACCGTGGCCGGCTGCGGCGATGCTGGCCAGGGTCAGCGAGGCATCGCAGATCGGGCCGCCCGCCTGCACCTCGGGCGCGCCGGCGGCCTGCAGCCAGCGCGGCCATTCGTCCAGCCGATAGGAACGCAGCAGGGTGGTCCTGGCGAGGTCCGCAGGCGTGCGCAGCAGCGGCGCCAGCGCCGGCGCGCACACCGGCGCGAACGGCGCGTCCAGGATCGGCGTGGCGTGCTGCCCCTGCCAGTCGCCATCGCCGAAACGGATCGCCAGGTCCAGGCCTTCGCCGGCCAGGTCGACCCGGTTGTTGTGGGTGTACACGCGCAGTTCGATGTCCGGGTGTGCGGCGTGGAAGGCGTCCAGCCGCGGCAGCAGCCAGCCCGCCGCGAAGGTGCCGACCACGCCCACGCTCAGCGTCTCGCGATAGCGGCCGCCGGCGAAGCGCTGCAGCGTCCCGGCGATGCGGTCGAAGGCCTCGGTCAGCACCGGATGCAGGCGCAGGCCTTCGTCGGTCAGGGCCACGCCGCGCGGCAGGCGCTGGAACAGCACCACGCCCAGGCGCGCCTCCAACTGTTTGATCTGATGGCTGAGCGCGGCCTGGGTCACGCACAGTTCGGCGGCGGCACGGGTCAGGTTCTGGTGCCGCGCCGCGGCCTCGAAGGCGCGCAGGGCGTTCAACGGCAGATGCGGACGGATCATCGCCAGGTATCAATTCGGCTCATGGGTGCGATTGAATAACCTCGCTGGTGGGGGTGGGTCAATGCGGCCATCATCCTGGCTCCCGACGGAGGTGGACGATGCTGACGAGACGACGGTTCCTGCAGGGTGTGGGAATGGGCGCGAGCCTGCTGGTCGTGGCTGGTGCACAGGCAAAAAACGCGAAAAACCCGACGCCTACGCTACCGCAGCGGCTGGCCGAGATCGAGCGTCGCAGTGGCGGCCGGCTCGGCGTGAGCCTGCTCGACGGCGGCGGCGCAACGCTCGGCGGACAGCGCCAGAACGAGCGCTTCCCGCTGTGCAGTACCTTCAAATTTCTATTGGCGGGGGCAGTGCTGCAGCGGGTCGACCGCGGCGAACTGGCCCTGGAGCGGCGCGTGCCGGTGCGCAAGGCGGATCTGCTGGCGAATGCGCCGGTGTCCGAGCGTTATGTCGGCGGCACCCTCAGCGTGGTCGAACTGTGCCGCGCGGCGATGATCTACAGCGACAACACCGCGGCCAACCTGCTGCTGCCGCTGGTCGGCGACCCGCCCGGGGTGACCCGCTTTCTGCGTGCGCTGGGCGATACGCAGACACAACTGGACCGCAACGAGCCGGGCATGAACGAATTCGTCGCCGGCGATCCGCGCGACACCACCACGCCGGCGGCGATGGCGGCGACGATGCGTGCCTTGTTGCTCGGCGACGTACTGCAGCCGGTGTCGCGACAGCGCCTGATTGCCTGGATGCGCGACAACCGTACCGGCAACGACTGCCTGCGCGCCGGCCTGCCGGCGGGCTGGCAGATCGGCGACAAGACCGGCAGCAACGGCACCGATACCCGCAACGACATCGCCATCATCTGGGCGCCGGGACGGCTCACGCCGCTGCTGCTCACCGCCTATCTCAACGGCGCCACGGTCGACAGCGCCGCGCGCGATGCGACGCTGAAAGCGGTGGCGCAGGCGGTCGTTGCCTCGCTGCCTGCGCAGACGCGGCGTACTGGCTAGGCGCGTTGCGCGCTGTCGCGCCGGATGCAGGTCGATCTCCCGTAGGCGCGGCTTCGGCTGCGACAGGTTTTATGGCGAAGGTCAGTCGCGGCTGATCCCACGAGCGGGAACCGCAGCCATGCGTACGAGACGCTGCTCGCGATCATCGGTGACGCCACGTGCCGACGCCGCGCGCGATCGCCAGCGTTGTACCAACGGCCACGGCCACCGCGGCCGTGCTCACTGATCGTGCGGTCCCTTTCATTCCCAACCCTGTTCGGAGCGTCCCATGCGTCGATTCGTGTGCTGTTCGTTGGCCATTGCCCTCGGTCTGTCTGCCCACGCCGCGCAGGCGCGGGTCTGGGAACCCGCACCGGGCCACGTGCAGGTGCCGATCTGGCCTGGCGCGGTGCCGGATGCCTTGCCGCATCCGAAGCCGGAAACGGCTGGGCCCGGGGCCAGGATCGACAACGTCAGCCGGCCGACCATGACGGTGTACCCGGCGCAGGGCCACAACACCGGCGCCGCGGTGGTGGTGTTTCCCGGCGGCGGCTACCAGATGCTGGCGATGGACCTGGAGGGCACGGAGATCTGCGACTGGCTGGTCTCGCGCGGCATCACCTGCGTGCTGTTGAAGTACCGCGTGCCGAACTCCGGGCCGACCTGGGTCAACGACCGGCGTTACTACCCCAAGGTGCAGACCGCGCTGCAGGACGCGCAGCGCACGCTGGGCCTGGTGCGCCAGCAGGCCGCCACCTGGGGCGTGGACCCGCACAAGATCGGGGTGATGGGCTTTTCCGCCGGCGGGCATCTGGTCGCCGCGACCAGTACGCATTTCGCCAAGCGCACCTATCCGCTGGTGGATGCCGCCGACCGCGTGAGCTGCCGCCCGGATTTCGCCATCGCCGTGTATCCCGGCCATCTGTGGGTGCACGAGGACGAGGACGACGACACCCGCAATCCCACCGATCTGGCGTTGCGTCCGGACATCCGCGTCGCCGCCGACACCCCGCCGACCTTCCTGCTGCAGGCCCAGGACGACTACGTGGACGGCGTCTCGCAGGTGCTGGCGTACTACGTCGCACTCAACCATGCCGACGTGCCGACGGAAATGCACATCTACGCCCAGGGCGGCCACGCCTTCGGCCTGCGCGCCAAGAACCTGCCGATCGCACAGTGGCCGCAGCTGGTGGAGACCTGGCTGCGGACGATCGGGGTGCTTGAGGGCCGGGATTAGGGAGTCGGGATTGGGGATTCGCAAGAGCGGTGCCTGCACGCTGATGCATCTCTGCCAATCCCGAATCGTGCGTCCTAGCCCGAACTCGCGCGGAAGCTGCTTTTACGAATCCCCAATCCCGATTCCCGAATCCCGCCCGCCTCCGGCGGGCTCCTGATACAGTCGCGCCGCCCCGCCCATGGCCGGGTCGCTGATGCCGGGCTTGCCGGTTTCCACGCGGCCGGCCAGGCGCTGGCGGGCGTTGTCCTGGATCAGCCACAGGTCGTACCAGCCGCCGCTCGGCTTGGCATTCCAGCGAATGCGCTGCTCGGCGCCGGGCGCCAGCGTCACCCGCTGGCGCGGTTGTGCCTGGGCGTAGGCGGCCGGTTCCAGGGACACCTTGAGTGGCGCGGCACCCGGATTGCGCAGGACCAGGCACAGCGCCTGCGCGTCGGTCGGCTCCTGGACGATCTCGGCCTGCAGCAGCGGGGCGCTGAGGTCG
>NZ_AQOJ01000511.1:0-1794 GCF_000364685.1 Xanthomonas sp. SHU 166 | reverse complement strand
GGCGGTGGAAGCCGTTGGGGCCGAGCAGCCACAGGTCGTAGCTGCCGTCGTAGGTGGTCCAGGTGCCGTCCAGGGTCGCGCCAGCGCCCACCGTGTAGCGGCGTGGGATCGCGTCTAGGAGGTAGCGGTCGTAGACGTGCAGCACCGCCGCTGCGCCTGTGTTGGTCATGCGCAACTGCACCTCGCCGCGCTCCGGCACGTGCTGCAACTGCACCGTCGGCCGATACGGCAAGGCACGTGCGCGGCGCACGCCGAACGCCTGGCGCGGTGCCTGCAACTGCGCCGGCAGTGGTGGCACTGCGTGGTCGTGCAACGCCGCGGCGCGCGCCGCTGCCTCGCGCACATCCGGCAGGTCGGCGACGAACGGGCGGGTGTCGGCCTGGCGGAAATCGAAGGCGTTCAGCAGGTCGCCGCAGACCGCGCGGCGCCACGGGGTCAGGCCGGCGGCGGCGACACCAAAGCGGCGCTCCAGCAGGCGCAGCACCGAGGTGTGGTCGTAGACCTGCGAATCGACCCAGCCGCCGCGGCTCCACGGCGAGATCACGTACAGCGGTACGCGCGGGCCGAGGCCGTAGGGACGCCCGCGCAGCTCCGGCGGATCGGCCTTGGCGTCGCCCGGTGCAGGATGCAGGTGGTATTCGCCGTCGGTGGCGACACTGGAGGCGCCGGCCCAGCCGCCGGCCGCGGACGGGTCGGGCGAGGGTGGGGCCGGTGGCGGCACGTGATCGAAGAAGCCGTCGTTCTCATCGAACATCAGCAGCAGCGCGGTGCGCGCCCACACCTTGGGATCGGCGGTCAGCGCATCGAGCACGCGCGCGGTGTAGGCCGCGCCCTGCGCCGGGCTGGACGGATCGGGATGCTCGCTGCCGGCGGCGTCGGCGATGATGAAGCTCACCGACGGTAGCCGTGCGGCCAGCACGTCCTCGCGCAACTGCGCCAGGCTGCGGCTGGAGACGCCGCGTGCGCGCAGTTGCGGATCGTGCCCGGGTGCACCACGCCAGGCCGCGCGGAACGGCGCGAAGCCGGCCAGCGGGTTGTCGGTGAAGTTGTCGGCCATGTCCTGGTAGATCTGCCACGACACGCCGGCCTGCTGCAGCGCCTCGACGTAGCTGGGCCAGCGGTAGTCGTCCGGATCGCCGCCCAGTTCCGGGAAGTTGTCGTGCGAGTTGGCGATCGCCGGGCCGCCGGCGCGCGCATGCGGGTCGTTCTGCCCGGTCCACAGGAACACGCGGTTGGGATTGGTGCCGGCCTGGATCGCGCAGTGGTACGCGTCGCAGATGGTGAAGGCGTCGGCGAGGGCGAACTGGAATGGCAGGTCGTCGCGTTCGTAGTGGGCCAGCGCGTGGTCGCGTTTGGCTGCCGGCCACTGGCCCATGCGGCCGTGGTCCCAGGCCTGCTGCGCGTTCGGCCAGGTATGCGGGGTGCCCTTCACGCGCATGGTGGCGAAGTCGCGTGCGGTGCGCAGCGGGAACGGCGCGAGCTGGCGGCTGCCGTCGGCACTGGGCTGCAGCCAGACCGTGCGCGGTGCGGTGTCGGGCAGCGGCGGGGCGGGGATCGGGAAACGGTCGCCGAAGCCGCGCACGCCGGGAAGGCTGCCGAAGTAATGATCGAAGGCGCGGTTCTCCTGCATCAGGATCACCACGTGCTGCAGGTCGTCGAGGGTGCCGCTGCGCACGTCCGGGGCGATCGCGGCGGCGCGGGCGATGCTCGGCGGCAGCAGCGCGGCGGCGCTGGCGGTGAGGCCGGCGCGGAGCAGCCGGCGGCGGGTCTGGTCGGTCATGGGGGTCCGGGGAA
>NZ_AQOJ01000510.1:0-1511 GCF_000364685.1 Xanthomonas sp. SHU 166 | reverse complement strand
GATCGGCCGCCGCCGCGAGACTGCCATGGCGCCGGTGACAGGTCGACCATGAGGGCGCTGCGACGCCGCGCTGCTGGCGCTGTTGGCTGTCTTCAGCGGCGTGTCGCGTTTGCTGCGACATGGCCTGTGCAGTGCGGGGGCTGGGATCGCACGCGGCCTGTGCCATCGCGGTGCGAGCGATTGGCATGCCAGCGCTCCGTGATGGCACAGCACACGGCCGACCCGGCATCATCGCCGCTGCCGCCGCCGGCGGGTCCCACCGGAATCTCCTGCCCGATGAGCCACGAACTGATCTACCTGCTGCTGATCTTCGCCCTGCTGGTGATCCCGCGCGCGCTGCAACGCTTCAAGATGCCGGCGCCGCTGACCTGCCTGCTGTTCGGCATCATCGCGATGCTGGCGATGGGGCCGCGCGCGCACGACCCGGTGGTGACCCTGCTGGCCACGCTCGGCATCTCCTCGCTGTTCCTGTTCGCCGGCCTGGAAGTGGATCCGAAGGCGCTGCGCCGCGGCCTGTGGCCGCTGCTGCTGCACCTGGTGGTGCGTGGCGGCACCCTGTTCGGCGTCGGCTGGCTGGCCTGGCGCTACGCCGGGCTGCCGTGGCAGGCGGCCGGATTGCTGGCGCTGGCCCTGCTGACCCCCTCCACCGGTTTCATCATCGAGTCGCTGGGGCGGCTGGGGCTGGACGAAGAAGAGCGCTTCTGGGTCACCAGCAAGGCCATCGCCGGCGAACTGCTGGCGCTGGCGGCGCTGTTCGTGATCCTGCAGGCCGGCGATCCCTGGCAGATGGGCCTGTCCAGCCTGGCGCTGCTGGCGATGCTGGTCGGCCTGCCGCTGCTGTTCGTGGCCCTGGGGCGCTGGGTGGCGCCGCAGGCGCCGGGCTCGGAGTTCTCGCTGCTGGTGATGGTCGGGCTGATCGCCGCCTACATCACCTATTCGCTGGGTGTGTACTACCTGGTCGGTGCGTTCATCGCCGGGCTGGTGGCGCGGCTGCTGCGCCAGCGCATGCCGCTGCTGGCCTCCGACGAGAACCTGCAGGCGGTGCGCCTGTTCGCCTCGTTCTTCGTGCCGTTCTACTTCTTCAACGCCGGCACCAAGGTGCCGAGCGGGGCGCTGAGCCTGCATGCACTGGGCCTGGGCCTGGCCCTGACCGCCTGCGTGCTGCCGCTACGCATCGGCATTCTGTGGCTGCAGCGGCGGGTGCTGTTCGGCGAAGGCGCGCGCAGCAGCCTGCGGGTGTCGCTGGCGCTGTCGCCGACGCTGATCTTCACCCTGGTGCTGGCCGGCATCCTGCGCGACCGCTTCGCCATCGCCGATGCGCTGTTCGGCGCGCTGCTGCTGTACGCGGCCCTGACCACGCTGCTGCCGGCGCTGCTGCTGCGCATGCCGTTCGATGTCAGCCCGCTGGAGACGGCGCCGGCCGCGCCGACCGATCCCGCGTCGGCGCAGGCACCGACGGCGCCGGACGAGCCGGTGGCCGAGGCGCCGTTGGCGGACGCACCGACGCCGCC
>NZ_AQOJ01000509.1:0-4692 GCF_000364685.1 Xanthomonas sp. SHU 166 | reverse complement strand
GGGCCGCTGCCGGCAGCGGGCGGCACCGCGGCGCCGGGCATGCGCGCCGCGCGCCGCGTGCCCGGGTCGACATTGGTGCTGCGCGCCACGTAGGGCAGATAGATCAGGCCGGGCAGCACCCCGGCGTGGGTCAGCAGGACATTGGCCCGTTCCACCATCTCGCCGTAGCGCGCCAGCACCTGCCGTTCGAAGGCGCGATACAGCGCCAATTGCGTGTCCAGGCCAAGGCCCAACGCTTCGCCGGCGGTGCGCAGCAGCCGGCACAGCGCGTGCGGTCCCAGCGGCAGTTGCTCGATCTCGAAGGCGGGCCGCGCCGCCAGCACGCCGAAGCGCTGGCCGAGCAACTGCAGCGGGATATTGCAGCGGATCGCCTCGCGGCGGGCGATCTCGTGCAGCACGATGTCGCGGTCGATATCCACGTCGGCGACCAGGGTCAGCATCTGCGCGGCACCTGCCTTGGCTACTCGCGGCGCAGCGGCCGTCGCCAAGGGGCTGCGGATCCTGGCCAGCCCGGCTTCCAGCTGCGCCTGGTAGAACGGCGCCAGGCGCCCGCGCTGCGTGCGCACGCGTTGCGCCTCCTGGAACAGGTCCTGTTGCACCTGGCCGTTGCGGGCGCGCCCGGCTTGCTCGAGCAAGTCCTGCTCCAGCTCGTCCAGGGTCGCCTGCAGCGGCAGCTCCAGGGCCTGCCACAGCAGGCTGTTCAAGGCCTGCAGGATGTCGCGCACGCGCGCCGGCAGGGCGGCGCTGGCAAGCGTCGCTGGCGGGGCCGACATGGTCGCAGACAGGGGCATCCTGTGATCGCCGTTATACTTTTCTGCGCGGTATGTAGCACGATCCGCCGCCGCAACCAAGGCGGGCGGCGCGGCTCAGGGCAGGAACAGGGCGATCACGTCGTTGGTGAACCGCCGTCCCAGCTCGGTCGGGACGGCGTGGCCGGCGTCCACCCGCAGCCAGTCGCGGGCCTGTGCGGTGGCCAGGGCCGGGGCGATCGCCTGCAGCGGCAGGCCGGTGCGCGCGCTGAAGTCGCGCAGCGCGAAGCCGTCGTTGAGGCGCAGGGCGTTGAGCATGTACTCGAATGGGCGCCGCTCCGGCGCGATCCATTCGTCGCCGCCGATCGCCGCCGGCGTCCCGGCCGCGTCCAGGAACGCCTGCGGGTGCTTGTGCTTCCAGCGCCGCAGGATGTTCTGCTCGGCGCCCGAACTGATCTTGCCGTGCGCGCCGGCACCGATGCCGAGATAGTCGCCGAAGGTCCAGTAGTTGAGGTTGTGCGCGCAGCGGTAGCCGGCGCGCGCGTAGGCGCTGACCTCGTACTGCGCGTAGCCGGCCTCGGCCAGCAGCGCCTGGCAGCGCTCCTGCATGTCCCAGGCGTCGTCGTCCTCGGGGATGCCCTGCGGCGGCCGCGCGGCGAACACGGTGTTGGGTTCCAGGGTGAGCTGGTAGTGGCTCATGTGGGTCGGCTGCAGCGCCAGCGCCTGCGCGATGTCGCGCTCGGCCTCGGCCAGGGTCTGCTGCGGCAGCGCGTACATCAGGTCCAGGTTGACATTGGCGTAGCCGGCGTCCTGCGCCAGCTTCACCGCACGCTCGGCCTCGGCGCCGTCGTGGATGCGGCCCAGCCGCTGCAGGGCCGCGTCGTCGAAGCTCTGGATGCCGAAGCTCAGACGATTCACCCCGGCCGCCAGGTAGCGGTCGAAGCGGCCGTGCTCGGCGGTGCCGGGGTTGGTCTCCAGGGTGATCTCCAGGCCTGGCGCGAAGCGCAGCCGGGCGCTGGCGGCCTGCAGGAAGCGGTCGATCGCCTCGGGCGGAAACAGGCTGGGCGTACCGCCGCCGAAGAACACGCTGTTGACCACGCGGCCCCAGACCAGCGGCAGGTCTTGGTCCAGGTCGCGAATCAGCGCATCAACGTAGCTGTCGAACGGCAGCGCGCCCTTGGCCGCGTGCGAGTTGAAATCGCAGTACGGGCATTTGCGCACGCACCACGGCAGGTGCACGTAGAGCGACAGCGGTGGCGGCACCAGCGCCGGGGTGTCGGCGTGCGCGGACGGATCCGGGCAGGCGGTGCCGGGCGGATGCTGGCAATGGTCGTGGGCGTGCGGCATGGCGGGCGGGAATCTGGAAACGGAGATGCGGGCGGTGCGGGCGCCGGAGGGTTCAGGGCTTGGCGCAGCGGCGCAGGGCAGTCTGCGCGCGCCGCGGTGTCCTGACTGGCCCGGTGCCTGCGCGCGGCGCGGTCACTCGGCGGGATGCGCCGCAAGATGGTCCGCCAGGCGCTGTTTGAGCTGCTGCAGGGCGAGGGCGCGGTGGCTGATGCGGTTCTTCAGCGCCAGCGGCATCTCGGCGGCGGTCTGGCCGTGGTCCGGATCCAGGAACACCGGATCGTAGCCATGCCCGCCAGTGCCGGCACGCGCATGCGCGATGCGGCCGCGCCAGCGGCCTTCCACCAGCAGCGGCTGCGGATCCTCGGCATGCCGCAGCAGCACCAGCACGCAGTAGAAGTGCGCGCCGCGCTGCGCGTCGGGGACATCGCGCAGCGCGTCCAGCAGCTTGTCGATGTTGGCCTGCGCATTGCCGTGCTCGCCTGCGTAACGCGCCGAGTACAGCCCCGGTGCGCCATGCAGCGCGTCCACGCAGATGCCGGAGTCGTCGGCCAGCGCCGGCAGGCCGGTGACGCGGGCGGCGTGGCGCGCCTTGAGCAGCGCGTTCTCGACGAAGGTCAGGCCGGTTTCGTCGGCATCGCCCACGCCGAGCGTGGATTGCGCGATCAACTCGACCCCCACGTCGTCGAGTAAGGCGTGCAGTTCTTCGAGCTTGCCGGCGTTGCTGCTGGCCAGGACCAGTTTCATGCGATGGGCTCCAGCAGATCCCAGGTGTTGCCGTACAGATCGCGGAACACCGCGACCGTGGCGTAGGGTTCGTGGCGAGGGGCTTCCAGGAATTCCACACCGGCGGCCAGCATCGCCGCATGGTCGCGCTGGAAGTCGTCGGTGTGCAGGAAGAAGCCGACGCGGCCCCCGGTCTGGTCGCCGATGCGGCTGCGCTGCGCGTCGTCGCTGGCGCGCGCCAGCAGCAGCGCCGCGCCGCGCGCATCGCCGGGCCCGACCACGACCCAGCGCTTGTGGCCCTGGTCCACGTCCTCCAGCACCTGGAAGCCCAGCTTGCCGGTGTACCAGGCGATGGCCTCGTCGTAGTCGGCCACCACCAGGGTGACCAGGGCCAGGCGCCGGTTCATTGCGCCAGGGCGGCGCGCTGTGCCGCCAGCAGTTCGCCGATGCCGCGCTCGGCCAGGCCGAGCAGCGCGTCCAGTTCGTCGCGGCGGAAGGCGTGGCCCTCGGCGGTGCCCTGCAGCTCGATGAAGCCGCCGCCATCGTTCATCACCACGTTCATGTCGGTATCGCAGTCGCTGTCCTCGGCGTAGTCCAGGTCCAGCACCGGCACGCCGCGGTAGACGCCGACCGAGACCGCGGCGACCGCGCCCAGCACCACCGGCTTCTTCAGGTCACCGCGCTTCTGCAGCCAGTTCACCGCGTCCACCAGGGCCACGTAGGCGCCGGTGATGGCGGCGGTGCGGGTGCCGCCGTCGGCCTGCAGCACGTCGCAGTCCAGGGTGATGGTGCGCTCGCCCAGCGCCGTGCGGTCGACGCAGGCGCGCAGCGCGCGGCCGATCAGGCGCTGGATCTCCAGCGTGCGTCCGCCCTGCTTGCCGCGCGCGGCTTCGCGATCGGAACGCGAGTGGGTCGCGCGCGGCAGCATGCCGTATTCGGCGGTGACCCAGCCTTCGCCCTTGCCGCGCAAAAAGCCCGGCACGCGGTTCTCCACGCTGGCGTTGCACAGCACGCGGGTGTCGCCGAAGCTGACCAGGACCGAACCTTCGGCATGGCGGGTGAAGGCGCGTTCGATGCGGACCGGGCGCAACTGATCGGCCGTGCGGCCGCTGGGACGGGAGAAGGACATGCAGGGGTTCCGGGAAGGGCGGGGCCGTGCGCGGCCTGTGACCGCGTCGGTGAGGCAGGAAAGGGCGCTAGGTTAACATTCGCCCCCTGTCCGCACCGGAACACCGCATGATCCGCAGCATGACCGCCTATGCCGGCGCCGAGCGCATCACTCCCTGGGGCACGCTGGGATGCGAGCTGCGCTCGGTCAACCACCGTTTCCTGGAAGTCGGCGTCCGCCTGCCGGAAGAGCTGCGCGCGCTGGAGCCGCAACTGCGCGAACGCGTCGCCGCGCGGATCAGCCGCGGCAAGCTCGACCTGATGCTGCGCCTGCGCGCGCCGGAGGCAGCGCAGACCCTGGCGGTGAACGAGGCCCTGGTCGAGCAGCTGGGTGTGCTTGCGCAACGGCTGGGAGTGCGTTTCCCGCAGATGCAGGTGCAGTTCGTCGACCTGCTGCAGCTGCCCGGCGTGCTGCAGGGGCAGACGGCCGATCCGGCGGCGCTGCAGGCGCAGGCGCTGGAACTGCTGGACGAGGTGCTGGCCGAGTTCGTCGCCGCGCGCGAGCGCGAGGGCGGCAAGCTGGCCGCGGCCATCGTCGAGCGCGTCGATGCGGTGGAACGCATCGCCGGCGAGGTGCGCACGCTGATCCCCGCCATCCGCGACGGCCAGCGCGCCAAGCTGGCGGCGCGCCTGGCCGATCTGCCGCATCCGGTCGATCCCGGCCGCGCCGAGCAGGAACTGGTGCTGTGGCTGCAGAAGCTCGATG
>NZ_AQOJ01000508.1:0-744 GCF_000364685.1 Xanthomonas sp. SHU 166 | reverse complement strand
GGCTCGGCAGCCATATCAAGGAACTGCGCCGCGTCCTGCGCCAGCCGGAACCGGCCGGCCGGCGCCTGGACTTCCTGCTGCAGGAGTTCAACCGCGAGGCCAACACCCTGGGCTCGAAGTCGGTGGACAGCCGCACCTCCAACGCCGCGGTGGAACTGAAGGTGCTGATCGACCAGATCCGCGAGCAGGTGCAGAACCTGGAGTAACCGGCGCGGGTTCGGTCGGCGCGGGTACGACCATCGCGCTCAGCGCAGGAAGAACTCCACCGGCACCACCACCTGCACCGCATCGCCGGACATCTCTGCCGGCGGCGGTGGCAGCGGCTCGGCGCGCCGGACCGTGGCCAGCGCTTCGGCGTCCAGCGTGTCGTGGCCGCTGCTGCGGACCAGGCGCAGGTCGCCGGCATGGCCGCCGTGGTCCACTGCGAAACCCACGTGCGCCACGCCTTCCTGCCTGCGTCGCTGCGCCGCTCGCGGATAGCGTTTGTAGCGTTGCAGGTGGCCCAGCAGTTGCGCCTGCCAGGTCACGCGCGCCTGTGGCGTGGTCCCGGCCAGCGACTGCGGCGCGGCGTAACGCTCCGCAGGTGGCGCGACGATGCCGGGTGGCGCGCTGGCCTGCGCGGCGGCCGACTCCTGCGGCGTGTTCTGTTGCGCGAGCAGCGGCGTTGGCGGCGATTGCGCTTGCGCTTGCGCCGGCACCGGGGCGGTCGGCACGGGGGGCGGCGTTGCGCGCGCCACCTGCGTG
>NZ_AQOJ01000507.1:0-1756 GCF_000364685.1 Xanthomonas sp. SHU 166 | reverse complement strand
GCCGCGCCATCGGCGGTGTCGTCGCTGGCGAGCAAGGCGTCCACGTCCAGGTCCATGCTGCGCAGCGCCTCGCCGAGTTCGCCGGCCACGCGCTGCATGGCCAGATACTCGCGCAGATGCTGCGGCGAGGCGGTCAGCCAGTCCAGCAACTGCTGTTCCTGTTTCGCGTCCAGCGGCTGCATGCGTTGCACCGCATGCCAGTGCGCGGCATCGGCGATGGCACTGCGCGAAGAGAATGTGCTGTCGTTCACCAGCGGTCTCCGCTGTCGGCCAGCGCGCGGCGGCAGGCCGACAGCCCGCGCACCACATGTTTCTTGACCATGTGCGGCGACACGCCCATGCGCTCGGCGATCTGCTTGTAGCTCAGCCCGTCGCGGTACTGCATCACCAGCACCGCGCGGGTGCGCGCGGGCAGCTCGGCGAGCAGGGCCTGCAGGTGCTGCTGGCGCTGCCGCCGGTGTGCGCTGTCTTCCACGTCGTCTCCCGCCGCCAGCAATTGCGAGAACTGCTCCATCTCGTCGATGCGCAGCGGCGCCTGCCGGCGACGCGCGGCCTGTTCGCGCGCCAGGTTCTGCGCGACGGTGTACAGATAGGCTTCGGGATTGGCGATGGCCTCGCCCTGCTGCCGATGCGCGCGCAGCAACCGCAGATAGGTTTCCTGCACCATGTCCTCGGCGTCTTCGCGTGCGCCGCGGCGCACGAAGAAGCCGCGCAGCACCGGGCCGTGTTCCGCGAACATGCGCGCCCATGCGCGTTTGGGGTGAGCCGCCACCGAGCCTGCCTTGTCCCTGGGGTGCGGGGCAGGCTAGAAGCTGCAGATGACGGTTCGGTGACGTTTGGGGGCGGTCCGTGTGGAGCAAGGCGGTGTTCGCCACTTCCTGCGGGAGTCGCCTGTCATGCAGCCGCGACGCGCGACGTGATGTGCGTTCCGATGGGGCAATGCGTCGGGACTGAAGTCCCTCCCACAGTGCGCACGGCGGGCTCGCCGCCGCTCCTGCGAAGGCAAGGTGGATGCATCCCGCCGCGACCGCTAATGCGAATCGCGCGCCACCGCGTCGCCGCTGCCGCCCACCAGGAAATCCAGGTCGGCGCCCAGGTGCGCCTGCTGCACGTGCTCCACGTAGAGCTTGCTCCAGCCGCGCGGCGGCGCCGGCGGCGGGGTCCATTCGCTGCGTCGGCGCAGCAGTTCCTCGTCGTTGACTTCCAGGTGCAGCGCGCGGCCGGGGACGTCGAGTTCGATGATGTCGCCGTCGCGCACCAGCGCCAGGGTGCCGCCGGCGGCGGCCTCCGGCGAGGCGTGCAGCACCACGGTGCCGTAGGCGGTGCCGCTCATGCGCGCATCGGAGATGCGCACCATGTCGGTGATGCCGGCGCGCAGCAGCTTCGGCGGCAACGGCATGTTGCCGACCTCGGCCATGCCCGGGTAGCCGCGCGGGCCGCAGTGCTTGAGCACCATGATGCAGTCGGCGTCGATGTCCAGCGCCTCGTCGTCGATGCGCGCCTTGAAGTCCTCGATGCTTTCGAACACCACCGCGCGCCCGCGGTGCCGCAGCAGGTGCGGCGAGGCGGCCGACGGCTTGATCACCGCGCCGTCCGGCGCCAGGTTGCCGCGCAGTACGGCGATGCCGGCCTCCGCGCGCACCGGCGCGTCCAGCGGGTGGATCACCTCGCGGTTCCAGCACGGCGCCTGCGCCACGTTCTCGCCCAGGGTGTGGCCGTTGACGGTGCGCGCGTCCAGCGCCAGTTCGCTGCCGAG
>NZ_AQOJ01000506.1:0-1389 GCF_000364685.1 Xanthomonas sp. SHU 166 | reverse complement strand
TCGCGCATCACCGCCGGCAGCCCGCCGGCATAGTAGAAGTCTTCCATCAGGTACTGGCCGGACGGTTTGAGATTGACCAGGCACGGCAGCCGCGAGCCGAGCCGGTCCCAGTCGTCCAACTGCAGCGGCACGCCCACGCGGCCGGCCAGGGCGAGCAGATGCAGCACCGCGTTGGTGGAGCCGCCGATCGCCGCATTGACCTTGATCGCATTGGCGAAGGCGTCGGCAGTGAGGATCTGCGACATGCGCAGATCCTCTTCCACCATCTGCACGATGCGCCGCCCGCTGAGCCGCGCCAGCCGCGCGCGGCGCGCATCCACCGCCGGGATCGCGGCGTTCTCCGGCAGCGACATGCCCAGCGCCTCGACCATGCTGGCCATGGTCGACGCGGTGCCCATGGTCATGCAGCTGCCCTTGGAGCGCTGCATGCAGGCCTCGGCCTCGACGAAATCGTCCTGGCTCAGGGTGCCGGCGCGGACCATCTCCGACATCTCGATCACGCCGGTGCCCGAGCCCAGCGGCTGCCCGCGCCAGTTGCCCGACAGCGACGGCCCGCCGGACACGCCGATGGTCGGCAGGTCCACGCTGGCCGCGCCCATCAGCAAGGACGGGGTGGTCTTGTCGCAGCCCATCAGCAGCACCACGCCGTCCAGCGGATTGGCGCGGATCGATTCCTCCACGTCCATGCTGGCGAGGTTGCGGAACAGCATCGCGGTGGGGCGCATCTGCGTCTCGCCCAGCGACATCACCGGGAACTCCAGCGGGAACCCGCCGGCCTCGTACACGCCCTTTTTGACGTGTTCGGCCAGTTCGCGCAGGTGGCCGTTGCACGGGGTCAGTTCCGACCAGGTGTTGCAGATGCCGATCACCGGGCGGCCATCGAACATGTCGTGCGGATGGCCGGCGCTCTTGAGCCAGCTGCGGTAGTAGAAGCCCTGCTTGCCTTCGCGCCCGAACCACGCCTGGCTGCGGCGCGGCGGTTTGCTGGGTGAGCCCATGTCGGCGGATTCCTCGAGTCCAGGACGCCGGGATCCGCCTTGTGCGCAAGCCGCCCCCGGATGCTTTACGCCGGGGATGCTAGCGGGCATATTGATACGTGAAAAATAGCAAATATCTCAGAATGGATATTTGTTTTCATATATCGAAATCCTATCCACCTAGAGCGAAACGGCATGGACAACTCGGCAAGCGCAGCGCCTTCCTCCCTCGGCAACGCAACCTACGGCAGCCTGCACGGGCGCCGCGTCTTCATCACCGGCGGCGGCTCCGGCATCGGCGCCGCGCTGGTCGAGGCCTTCGCCGCGCAGGGCGCGCAGGTGGCCTTCGTCGACGTCGCAGACGAGGCCAGCGCCGCGCTGGCCGAGCGGCTGGCCGCGTCCGGCCTGACCG
>NZ_AQOJ01000505.1:0-874 GCF_000364685.1 Xanthomonas sp. SHU 166 | reverse complement strand
GGCGGTCCCGGCGCTGCTCGGCGCGGCGCTGGGCGTGCATCTGCTGCTGCGCCCCGCACCGTCGATGCCGACCACCACCGCCAGCGTCGCCACCGCCACTGCCACGACCGTGGCCGCGACTACCTCGGTGCGCGCCGGCGCGGCCGCCGACAGCGACCAGGCCGCGACCGCGATGCTCGACGAAAATCCCGACCTGTACCTGTGGCTGGGCTCCGATACCTCGCTGGCAATGGAATGAACCCGATGACTCGCCTGATCCGTCTCTCCCTGACGCTGACGCTGCTGGCCGGCACTGCCGTCCCGGCGGCCTTCGCCGCCCCGCCCCCGCCCGGGCCGCCGCCACCGCCGAGCGCGGCCGACCGCGACGACGACACCGGCCCGCCGCTGCCCGACTGGGAACACCTGAGCCCACAGCAGCGCGAGCTGCTGATCGCGCCCCTGCGGCAGCGCTGGAACGATGCCCCGCAGCAACGCCGACGCATGTTCGAACACGCGCAGCGCTGGCAGTCGATGACCCCCGAGCAACGCGACCGCGCACGCAAGGGCGCCCGCCGCTACGAGGACATGACCCCGCAGCAGCGCGAGGAGGCGCGGGTGCTGTTCGAGCGCATGCGCACGCTGCCGCCGGACCAGCGCAAGGCGCTGCGCGACCGCTGGGAAGCGATGACGCCGGCCCAACGCGCCGCCTGGATCCGTGCCAATGCCGGCCCGGACAACCTGCCGCCACCGGATGCTGCCAGGTAGGCGAAACGCGGCGCCGGTTCAAGCCTGATGCGCATGACGCGTGCGCCCTCGCGTCGTCGTGTGCGGCGCATGGAGTCCAGCGCCGCAGAAATCGCCTCGCAGATACCGTCTTACCCCCTAGCAGGCAAGG
>NZ_AQOJ01000504.1:0-931 GCF_000364685.1 Xanthomonas sp. SHU 166 | reverse complement strand
GCGACATGTCCAGATACAAGGAGCGGCTTCAGCCCCCACGGCGTTCCCGGTGAACCCGGTCGCGGCTGGAAGCCGCTCCCACGGGACACTTCCGAAGTCGCGCTCCAGTCGCGACGCGGCGTTTTCGGTAGCGCCCGTCGCAGCTGAAGCCGCTCTTGCACGGGCTCACCTTGGCCGCAGATCAGCGCCGCCCGAGCCGGCGCCCAACCATCGCGGCCGCACTCACGCCGTCCAGCGCGTCTTCGCCAGCAGTTCGTCGTTCCAGTCGTAGGCGATCGCGCCGTCCTTCAGGAACAGGGCGACGAAGTTGTAGACGTTGCGTGCGTACATCTCGCTCGCATGCACCGCGCCCATGCTGGCCAGATCCAACGGCCCGGCAATGGTCACGCCGGCGTGTTCGATGGTCTCGCCCGGCCGGGTGAGCTCGCAATTGCCACCGGTCTCGGCGGCCAGATCCACCACCACGCTTCCCGGCTTCATGCCGGCGACCATCGCCGCGCTGAGGATCTTGGGTGCCGGCCGTCCCGGCACCGCGGCGGTGCACACCACCACGTCGATGCCCTTCAGGTGCTCGGCCAGGCGACGCTGCTGCTCCGCGCGCTCGTCGTCGGTGAGTTGCCGCGCGTAGCCGCCCTCGCCAGCGGCGCTGACCCCGAGATCGAGAAACTTGCCGCCCAGCGATTCGATCTGCTCGCGGGTTTCCGGGCGCACGTCGAAGCCCTCCACCTGCGCACCCAGGCGCTTGGCGGTGGCGATGGCCTGCAGGCCGGCCACGCCGGCGCCGACGATCAGCACCTTGGAGGGGCGGATGGTGCCGGCCGCGGTGGTCAGCATCGGGAAGAAACGCGGCGCCAGCTGCGCGGCGATCAGGGTCGCCTTGTAGCCGGCCATGCCGGCCTGCGAGCTGAGCACGTCCATCGCCTGCGCGCGG
>NZ_AQOJ01000503.1:0-2533 GCF_000364685.1 Xanthomonas sp. SHU 166 | reverse complement strand
CGCGCCAGCCGTTCCAGCGGAAAGGCGACCAGTTGCCGCGCCTGCAGCGCCGCCGCGCGCGCCGGATCGGCCTGCGGCTGCAGGATGCCGACCACGCCGGCGCCCTCCTTGAGCTGCTGCAGCGCCACCGCCGGCAGCGGCTGCACGCACAGCACCAGATCCGCCTGCGCCGGGCTGTTGGCATCGGCCAGGCTGGCGCCGGCGGCCAGGTAGGCCGCATCGACGAAGCCGGCCGACACGCCGGCCTGCGGCTCGACCCGCACCTGCGCGCCCAGGGCGACCAGTTTCTTGACCGTCTCCGGCGTCGCCGCCACGCGGCGTTCGCCCTGCGCCGATTCCTTCACCACCAGCACCTGCACTGCCATGCGATTCCCCGTGCCTTGCCTGTCGTCCGCGCCGATCCTACAGCGTCCGCACGCCAGGTGGAGGCGTCGCGCACGCCAAGTGGGCATCGGCGACCGGGCGCGTTGGCGCCCCCGACCCGAGGGCGCCCGGCGCACGCCGCCTCGGCGAAGGCGTGTTCTCCGCCGGGGCGGCCAGGGGCATGGCCAGGTCGGGAAGGACGCGGCGTGCGAGGAACCCCTGCATCGCCGGCAAGCGATCGCCAACGCGGGTCAGGCGCAGGCGCGGCGTCAGCCGCGACCGGCAGCGCGAGGAAACCCGGTCTCGGCGGAGGAGACCGCCTGATCCAGCCAAGGCCGACAGACAGGAAACGGCGGCAGCCGCGAATGGGGCTCCGAGTAAAGCCCCTCGCGGCTGAAGCCGCCCCTACGGTCGCGACGGCATAGCGACCAACGGCCGCCGGAACGCGTCGCTGGCGATGCGCTGACGCCGCCGATACCTACAGCCGAGCAGCACGCGACACGTGCAACGCCACGGCGGCGATCGCCCGCGCCGCCGCGGTGCTCTCAGTGCAAGGTCGCGCTATGCGGATCGAGACGGTCGATGACGCCCTGCATGGCGCTGTCGAAGGCGCCGTCGTCGACGTGCGCGCGCAGCCGGCCCAGCCGCACCATCACCGCCAGTTCTTCCGGCGAGGCCACGCAGAAGCGCACGCCGCGCCGGTTGACGAACAGCAGGCGCGACGAGATCGGGCTCACCCACGACAGCTTGCCGGCCTGCATCTTGCCGTCGCGGTCGACGAAATCCAGCCAGGTGCCGATCTGCATCGTGCGGAAGCGGTCGGCATCGGCGTTGTCGAAATCGTCCATGGTCTGCGGCGGCGCCACGTCCACCGGTTGCGCCTCCTGCACCGGCGGCTGAGGCAGCGCCACCTGCGGCAGCTCCGGCAGCGGCCGCTCCAGTTCCGGGCGCAGCTCGGCCACCGCCTGCAGCGTGTCGTGCAGCGCGTCGATCGCGGCCGTGGCCGCCTCGGCATGCAGGCCGACGCTGGCGAAGACCCGCTGCAGCGCGCCCTGCCAGGCCTGCAGCCAGGGCTTGCCGACGATGTGCCGCTGCGCCTCGGCGGCTTCCTCGAGCAGGCCGTCGGCCAGCGCCAGCGCATCGCGCACGCCGGGGCCGCCCTCGCCTTCGCGCAGCATCGCCATGGTCAGGTGGTGCTGCCACGGTTGCCGCAGGAACTCCTGCAGCGCCTGCGGCAACTGCCGGCCCTGCAGGCGCACCTGCAGTTCGGCCTCGGCGCGCTGCCGCGCCAGTTCCAGCTTCTCCTGGCCGCGCTGGGTCTCGGCGGCGCGGCGCTCGGCGATCTCGATGCGGCGGCGGTGCTGCACCAGGAAATCGCGGAATTCCTCCTCCAGGGTCAGGAAGATCGCCAGGTTCTCGTTGAACTCGGCCACCAGCCGGTCGATGATCTCCTCGACCTTGCCCATCAGCACGCGCTCGGCCTGGCTCTCGCCGGTGTTGCCCTCGCACGCCTCGGCCAGCGAATTGAGCAGGCGTCGCGCCGGATGGGTCTTCTGCACGAACATGCGCCGGTCCAGCAATGCGACCTTGACGAACGGCACCACCAGCCGGCCGATCAGTTCGCGCGAGCGGCCCTCTAGGTCGCGCTCGTCGAGCATCACGTCGAACAGCATGCCGACCAGGTCGATCGCGTCCTCGTCGACCGGATCCAGCCGCGCATGCGCCGGATCCACGCCGAACTGTGTGGCGTTGGACAGCACCTCGCTCTTGAGCCGCTGCGCCAGCGATTCGCTGTCGTCGCCGATCGCCGCGCGCAGGGTGGCGCTGGGCGTGGCCTGCAGCAGCGACAGCACCGACATCATCTCGCGCTGGCTCAGCGGGCGTTGCTGGCCGACCGCCGCGGTCGCCGCGGAGGTGGCGCTCTCGCGCGCGTTGCGGGTCTGCTGCAACAGTTCGTGCAGCGCCTCCAGCAACACGCCCTGGCTACCGCCGGGCAAACGCGCCTCGCCGTCGTCGTATCGCTCGCCGGCCTGCAGGCTGCCGCGGCGCTCGGCCCAGCGGTTGACGAAGCGGTTGGCCCAGGCCGGCGCGTAGTGCTCTTCGTCCTCGCCCAGCTCGGCACCGACGCCATCCCCGGCAGCGCCTGCCTCGCGCGGCGGGCGCTGCTCCG
>NZ_AQOJ01000502.1:0-1020 GCF_000364685.1 Xanthomonas sp. SHU 166 | reverse complement strand
CGCCGCCGGAGGGCATTACTTGATGATCTTGGCCACCACGCCGGCGCCGACGGTACGGCCGCCTTCGCGGATCGCGAAGCGCAGACCTTCGTCCATCGCCACCGGGTTGATCAGCGTCACCACCATCTTGACGTTGTCGCCCGGCATCACCATTTCCACGCCTTCCGGCAGCTGCACCGCACCGGTGATGTCGGTGGTGCGGAAGTAGAACTGCGGACGGTAGCCCTTGAAAAACGGGGTGTGACGGCCGCCCTCGTCCTTCGACAGCACGTACACCTCGGCTTCGAACTCGGTGTGCGGCTTGATCGAACCCGGCTTGCACAGCACCTGGCCGCGCTCCACGTCGTCACGCTTGGTGCCGCGCAGCAGCAGGCCCGCGTTGTCGCCCGCCTGGCCCTGGTCCAGCAGCTTGCGGAACATTTCCACGCCGGTCACGGTGGTCTTCTGCGTCGCACGGATGCCGACGATTTCGATTTCGTCGCCCACCTTGATGATGCCGCGCTCGATACGACCGGTCACCACGGTGCCACGGCCCGAGATCGAGAACACGTCTTCCACCGGCATCAGGAACGGCTTGTCCACGTCGCGCTGCGGCTCCGGGATGAACGAGTCCAGCGCGTCCACCAGCTTCAGGATCGCCGGCACGCCGATCTCGCTCTGGTCGCCTTCCAGCGCCAGACGCGCCGAACCGTGGATGATCGGGGTGTCGTCGCCCGGGAAGTCGTACTTGCTCAGCAGTTCGCGCACTTCCATCTCGACCAGCTCGAGCAGCTCGGCGTCGTCGACCATGTCGGCCTTGTTCAGGAACACCACGATGTGCGGCACGCCGACCTGACGCGACAGCAGGATGTGCTCGCGGGTCTGCGGCATCGGGCCGTCAGCGGCCGAGCACACCAGGATCGCGCCGTCCATCTGCGCCGCACCGGTGATCATGTTCTTGACGTAGTCCGCGTGACCCGGGCAATCCACGTGCGCGTAGTGGCGCGTCGGGGATTCGTATTCCACGTGGGCGGTCGAGAT
>NZ_AQOJ01000501.1:0-1340 GCF_000364685.1 Xanthomonas sp. SHU 166 | reverse complement strand
GCCACCGGCTGCGGCTGCAGGTCGTAGCTGGCGCGCAGCAGCACGTCGACGGTGGCCATGCCGCGTTGCGGCGCCACCCAGCGCGCGTCGCTGCCGCTGGCCATCATGCCCACCGCATCGCCCTGGCGCAGCGCCAGGTACGACACCACCAGCGCGGCGTTGAGCACATGGTCGAAGTGCGACAGGCCACGCTCGCTGGCCAGCATGCGCCGCCCGGTGTCGATCAGCATCAGCAACTGCTGGTTCTTCTCGTCCTGGTACTCGCGCGAGATCAGCTTGCGCGCGCGCGAGGTCGCCTTCCAGTCGATCTGGCGCAGGCTGTCGCCGACCCGGTATTCGCGCATCTGGTGGAAGTCGGTGCCTTCGCCGCGGCGCCGCTTCAGGTGCGCGCCGACCAGGCGCGAGGCCTGTTCGGCGCTGAACAGGGCGAAGCGGGTCAGCGGCGCGAAGTTCGGATACACGCGCACGGTCTGCGCGGACCCGGCCAGGCGCTGCTGCCACCACAGGCGCCAGGGCGCATGCAGGCGCAGGTGGGTGCCGTCGAAGACGAAGCGGCCGCGCGCGGTCGGACGCAGTTGGTAGCGCACCTGGGTCTGATGCGCGGCGGGCAGGGTCATGCGCTGCGGCAGGCCCTGCAGCTCCCAGCCACTGGGCACCAGGTCGAACAGGTCCACGCGCTGGCGCTGCGCGCTGTCCAGGTGCAGCACCACGTCGCGCTGCACACCCAGCGGCAGCGCTTCGGGCAGCTCGCGGCGCACCTGCGGCGTCGGCCGGCGCCACAGCCGCCATGCATCCAGCGCCGCGACCAACGCGATACCCGCTGCGACCGCCTGCCAGCTCCACAGCGGCAGCCAGCCCAGCGCCACGGCCAGGCCGTACAGCGCCCACAGCGCGAGCAGGGCCAGCAGGAGCGGGGTGGGTCTCATCGCTTGGGGGCCGGGAGTGGGGAATGGGGAATCGGGAATGGGAAAAGCGGCAGGGCTGCAGCGCGACGCATCGCTGCGTTCGTCAGCTCACTGCAATCGGGAATTACGGGCAACGCCGGGAACCCCGGCTTTTCCCATTCCCGATTCCCCATTCCCGACTCCCCGCTCATTTCCGCGGCGCCTCCACCTTGGCCAGCAACCCACCGAGGGCGTCGTCGGCGCTCTGGCCTTCGATCTGTAGTTCCGGGGCCAGGGCGATGCGGTGGCGCAGGGCCGGCTTGGCCACGTCGCGGATGTCGTCGGGGATCACGAAGTCGCGGCCGGACAGCACGGCTTGCGCGCGTGCCGCGCGGACCAGGGCGATGCTGCCGCGCGGGCCGGCGCCGAGCGCAATGCCCGGCCAGCGGCGGGGGG
>NZ_AQOJ01000500.1:0-883 GCF_000364685.1 Xanthomonas sp. SHU 166 | reverse complement strand
TGGCGGCGCGGGCGGCTGCCGGTCGCAGGCGGCGAGCGCAAGCAGCAACACCGCCACGCCTGGTTGAATCGGCTTCATCGCACTTCCTCACTGGACCAGCGCATAGGCTAGCGTGCATGCGCTTGCGCTGCACGGCGCTGCGGCGACGACACGCAGCGCGCAGCCGCGGCTCGGCACAGCGCCCTGAACCGGGCGTTCGATCACGCCGATGACAAGACGGCTGCAGGCACCGACACGCCGACGCATCGCCACTGTCATCGGCATTTCACCGCGCTGCGCCACGCTGCGCGCCTACCGACCCCGCCGCCATGCACCCGCGCAAGACCGCCCTCGCCCTTGCGGCACTGCAATCGCACGATGCGCCGCTGGACATGCGCCAGCGACGCGTGCTGATCCTGGCCGACGGCCAGCGCAGCGTCGAGGAACTGGCCACGCTGGGCGGCCGCGGCGCCGATGCGATCGTGCAGGGGCTGCTGGAGCAGGGCTACCTGGACGATGGGCGCGGCGTCGCCGCCGCAACGGTGGCCGCGAGCGCGCCACCACCACCGGCCGACCCGCGTCGCGCCCTGCTCAATGCACGCATGTATCTGCTGGACCTGCTGCAACTGCAGCGGCATCCGGCCTCGCCTGCCCTGCAGCTGCAGTTGCGCGCCGCGCGCGAGGAGCAGGACACCCTGCGCGCGATCGCGCTGGCGCTGCGCGCCATGCCGGAGATGACCTCCGAGCGCTACGCGCAGCGCATCCGCGAGCGCGTGTTGGAGATCCTGCCGGCATCGCTGCACGGCGCGCTGACGGCCGCGGCGGAGGCCGCCTGACGGACAGCGCCGCCGTGCGTGGCAGCGGCAGTCCCGGCAGCAGCCTGAGCGGCGCGACCGCGCCGGCG
>NZ_AQOJ01000499.1:0-2128 GCF_000364685.1 Xanthomonas sp. SHU 166 | reverse complement strand
CGCGCGCGCCGGCCGTGGCCGTGCGTGCGCGCGGCGCGGATCCTCCACCGCCCGGTGTGACGGCGTGCGTGACGCGCCGCTGTACCGCCGGCCGCCGCCGGCTGCCATCGTCACTGTGTTCGGCTACATAGGTCTTCCACCGCAAGGATCCGATGCAATGCGCACTCTTCGCCGCTCCCTGACCCGTTCCCCGTCCGCCGCACGCCAGGCGGGCATGAGCCTGCTGGAAATCATCATCGTCATCGTGCTGATCGGCGCGGTGCTGACCCTGGTCGGCAGCCGCGTGCTCGGCGGCGCCGACCGCGGCAAGGCCAACCTGGCCAAGTCGCAGATCCAGACCCTGGCCGGCAAGGTCGACAACTACCAGCTCGACACCGGCAAGCTGCCGTCCAAGCTCGACGACCTGGTCACCGCGCCGGGCGGCGTCAGCGGCTGGCTCGGTCCGTACGCCAAGCCGGCCGAACTGAACGACCCCTGGGGCCACCCGATCGAATACAAGGTGCCCGGCGAAGGCCGGCCGTTCGACCTGATCAGCCTGGGCAAGGACGGCCAGCCCGGCGGCAGCAGTTACGACGCCGACATCAAGTACGAGTGATCCGGCGCCGTGATCCGGGCCCCTGCCGGCGCGCTGCGCTTCGGCGTGCCGGCGTGCGCGCCGGCTGCGCGTGCGCGCATGCGCGGCGTGTCGCTGCTGGAGATGCTGCTGGTGGTGGGCCTGATCGCGATCGCCGCGCTGCTGGCGGCCTCGGTGCTGACCGGCGGCATCGACGGCATGCGCCTGCGCTCGGCGGCCAAGGAGATCGCCTCGCAACTGCGCTACACCCGCGCCCAGGCGATCGCCAGCGGCCAGCCGCAGCGCTTCCTGATCGATCCGCAGGCGCATCGCTGGCAGGCGGCCAACGGCCGCCACGGCGAGATCCCGCCGTCGCTGACGATCCGCTTCACCGGTGCGCGCCAGGCGCAGCGCCGCGACGGCGAGGGCGCGATCCAGTTCTTCGAGGACGGCGCCTCCACCGGCGGGCGCATCGACCTGCAGGCGCGCCAGGCGCGCTGGCGCGTCGACGTGACCTGGCTGACCGGCGAGGTCACGGTCGGGCGCGCACCGGACCAGGCGGGCCCATGAACCGCCAGCGCGGCTACACCCTGATCGAGGTGATCGTGGCGTTCGCGCTGCTGGCGCTGGCGCTGACCCTGCTGCTGGGCTCGCTGTCCGGCGCCGCACGCCAGGTGCAGCGTGCCGACCAGTTGAGCCGCGCCACCCTGTACGCGCAGTCGCTGCTGGCGGCGCAGGGCGTGGAGCAGCCGCTGCAGCCGGGACGCAGCCAGGGCACGCTGGATCAGGGTCGCTACCGCTGGACCCTGGACGTGGCGCCCTACGCCGACCCGCGGCGGCCGCCCGATGCCGCGGTGACGCCGGGCGCGCCGACCTTGCTGCAATTGACCCTGCAGGTGCGCTGGGGCGATACGCCGGCGCAGGCGCTGCAGTGGAAGACCCTGCGCCTGGTCGCCCCGCAAGGCAACGGGGTGCCGCAATGATCACGCGCGCGCCGCCGCGCGCCACCGCGCGCGGCTTCACCCTGATCGAGGTGCTGCTGGCCACGGTGCTGCTGGTCGGCGGCCTGACCCTGGCCTTCGCCACGCTGCGCTCGGCGATGGCGATCAGCGGCCGCGGCGAGGCGATCGCCGGACGCAGCGAACGCATGCGCGCGGTCGAAGGCTTCCTGCGCCGGCGCCTGAGCGGCGCGCAGTCGCTGCCGCTGGACATCGACACGCACACCCTGCAGCCGGTGCGTTTCGTCGGCGAACCGCAGCGCATGCAGTTCGTGGCCGATCTGCCCGAGTACCTCGGCCGCGGCGGCCCCTACCTGCACGACCTGCGGGTCAGCGGCGAGGGCGACCATCGGCAACTGGCGATCGCGCTGGTGCAGGTGCAGGCCGGCAAGCAACTGGCCGAGACCCCGCCGCGCCCGCCCGAGCCGCTGGCGCGCGACCTGCGCGAGGTGCGCTTCCGCTACCGCGGCCTGGACCCGGAGCGCGGCACCATCGGCCCCTGGCAGGAGCGCTGGGAGCGCACCGACACGCTGCCGCTGCTGGTCTCGATTGAGTTGCGCAGCGGCGACGGCACGGC
>NZ_AQOJ01000498.1:0-1119 GCF_000364685.1 Xanthomonas sp. SHU 166 | reverse complement strand
GGCCGCCGCTGGTGGTGGCGCTGCGCCAGGCCGGTGGCGCGGAGATGCGGCAATGAGCGCGACGCATCGCCACCGCGGCGCCGCGCTGGTGCTGGTGCTGTGGCTGATCGCGCTGCTGACCGCGCTGATCGGCGCGTTCGCGCTGACCGCGCGCACCGAGAACCTGCAGGGCAAGGTGCTCGGCGACGGCGCCGAGGCGCAGGAACGCGCCCGCGCCGGCCTGGAATACGCGCTGACCCGGCTCGCCGGCACCCCCACGCAGCCGGGCTGGCGTGCCGACGGCCGGCGCTACCGCTGGCAGTACGAGGGCGCCACGGTCGATCTGCGGGTCACCGATGAAAGCGGCAAGGTCGATCTGAACATGGCCGATGCGCAACTGCTGGCGGCGCTGGTGCGCGCGGTCGGCGAGGATCCGCAGCGCGCCGAGCGCATCGCCGCGGCGATCGTGGACTGGCGCGATCCCGACAACTTGACCCAGCCCAACGGCGCCGAGGATCCGGACTACGCCGCCGCCGGCCTGCCCTACGGCGCCAAGGACGCGCCGTTCGAAAGCCTGGCCGAACTGCAACTGGTGCTGGGCATGGACCCGGAGCTGTACGCCAAGCTGCTGCCCAACCTGACCCTGTACGGCGGGGTGTCGCGGCCGACGCCGGACTTCGCACCGGGGCCGGTGCTGACCGCGCTCGGCCTGGACGCGCAGCAGGTGCTGGCGCAGCGCGAACGCACCGACCAGACCCAGCTCGGCATGGTCGGCATGGGCGGTGGCGGCACCTATAGCATCGAAAGCCGGGCGCGGCTGGGCAATGGCCGCGAGGGCGTGTTGCGCGCGGTGGTGCGCCCAGGCTCGTCGGCGCTGCCGGGCTCCGCCTACACTGTGTTGCGTTGGGAAGAAGGAACGACGGTGCGATGACGGCGTGGCGCGACACGATGGACAAACTTGGCGTACGCATCGCCCCCGGTGCGGGCGGGCTGCTGGCCTGGTGGCAGCGCTCGCTGATGGCGTGGCTGCCGCCGCGCTGGCAACTGCAGCTGGGCTGGTCGCAGGCGCGGCTGCTGCTGTGGCGCGAGGGCGAGCAGCTGATGCTGGCGCGGCAGGTCGAGTCCGAACTGGGCGCGCCG
>NZ_AQOJ01000497.1:0-1490 GCF_000364685.1 Xanthomonas sp. SHU 166 | reverse complement strand
TGGCGCTGCCGTGGCCGCTGCTGCCCGACGAACTGGAGGCGCTGCTGGGGCCGCGCCTGGCGGCGCTGCCGCGGGTGTGGCTGTTGCCGGCCGAGGCGGCGTTGCAACGCCATCTGCGCCTGCCGGCGGCGGCCGCCGAGCACCTGCGCGAGGTGGTGAAGTTCGAGATCGACCGGCAGACCCCGTTCCAGGCCGACCAGGTGATCTACGACGTGCGCGCCGACGGTCGCCGCGACGACGCCCAGCTCGACGCCGAACTGGTGGTGGCCCCGCGCCGCGTGCTGGACGACCTGCAGGCCAGCGCCGGCGCGCTGCGCCCGACCCTGGCCGGCATCGACGTCGCCGGCAGCGATGGCGCGCCACTGGGAGTGAATCTGCTGCCGCAGGAACAGCGCCACCGCCGCGCCGACCCGATGCGGCGCTGGAACGCGATCCTTGCCGCCACCGCGCTGCTGGCGCTGTGCGCGGCCGGCTGGCAACTGTTGGACAACCGCCGCGATGCGCTGGAGCACCTGCGCACCCAGGTGGACAGCGGCGCGCAGCGCGCACGCGCGGTCGCCGCGCAGCGCCAGCAACTGCTCGACCTGGTCGAAGGCGCCGCGTTCTTCGACCAGTTGCGTGCCGAGCGCCCGGCCTCGGTGGAGGTCTGGAACGAATTGAGCAAGCGCCTGCCGGAGGGCACCTATCTGGAGAAGTTCTCGATCGAGGGCAACCAGTTGCAGTTGATCGGCCTCAGCAGCGAAGCCTCGTCGCTGGTCGGGCGCCTGGAAGGTTCGCCGCTGTGGCGCACGCCCTCGCTGACCGGCGTGTTGCAGGCCGACCCGGGCAGCCACCGCGACCGCTTCACCCTCACCGCCGAGCTGGCCGGGACCAAGCGCAAGGAGGCCACCGATGCCGGTGCAGGTCGATAAGCGCGACCGCTGGCTGGCGCTGGGCCTGCTGCTGGCGGCGCTGGCGCTGGGCTACCTGGTGCTGGTGCATCCGTGGTGGACCGTGCCGATGCGCGAGGTCGATGCGCAGATCCAGGAACTGCAGCAGCGCGAACTGCGCGTGCGCATGCAGTTGCAGCAGGCGCCGCAGGTGGCGCAACGGCTGCAGCAGGCGCAGCGCGAACTGGCCACGCGCCCGGGCTTCCTGCGCGAGACCTCGGCCGAACTGGCCTCGGCCGGTCTGGTGCAGCGCCTGGAAAGCGCGGTGGCCACGGCCAGCCCCGGCAACCGCAGTTGCGCGATCAGCAACCGCTCGCCGCTGGCCGCCGACAACCGTAGCGACCGCTTCACCCGCGTGGCGGTGCAGGTGCGCCTGCGCTGCGGCACGCCGGAGCTGGCGGCGGTACTGCATGCGCTGGAAAGCGGCACGCCGGCGCTGTTCATCGACAATCTCAACGTGATGGCGCAGCGCTACCAGCTCTCGCCGGGCGAGAGCGGCAACGGCCTTGACGTGGCCTTCGAACTGGCCGGCTACCTGCGTCCGAACGCGATGCCGGCGCC
>NZ_AQOJ01000496.1:0-2705 GCF_000364685.1 Xanthomonas sp. SHU 166 | reverse complement strand
GGGCATCCGCGCACGCTTCGCCCGCCGCCGCGGCGCGGCCGGGCGCGACTGAGCGGCCGTACCGCCGCGCCCGGTATCATGGACGGCCTGCGCGGCCACGGCCGCGCCCCGACATGCTTCTAGGAACGGCAATGGAAGAACTCCTGATCGTCACCACCGGCGGCACGATCGACAAGATCTACTTCGACGACAAGTCCGACTACCAGATCGGCGACCCGCAGATCGGCCAGATCCTCAAGGAACTGGGCGTGACCTTCCGCTTCACGGTGATCCCGATCATCCGCAAGGATTCGCTGCACATCACCGACGAAGACCGCGAGCTGATCCGCGCCACCATCGCCGCGCAGTCCGCGCGCCATGTGCTGATCACCCACGGCACCGACTCGATGGTGCAGACCGGCAAGGTGCTGCAGGCGATCGAGGGCAAGACCATCGTGATGACCGGCGCGCTGAACCCGGCGCGCTTCCGCGGCTCCGACGCCGAGTTCAACATCGGCTGCGCGGTCGGCGCGGTGCAGTCGCTGCCGGCCGGCGTCTACATCGCCATGAACGGGCGCATCTGGGACCCGCAGAAGGTGCGCAAGAACGTGGCGGCGAACCGTTTCGAAGCGGCCTGAGCGGCGACGATGTCCAAGGCCACGCGCGCAACCAAGGCGCTGGATGCGGCCGGCGTCGTCTACCGGCTGCATCCCTACGACTACGAAGCCGAAGCCGGCGCCAAGGGCCTGCAGGCCGCACAGGCGCTGGGCCTGCCGCCGGAGCGTGTGCTGAAGAGTCTGATGGCCTGGGTCGACACGCGCGCGGTCTGCGTGGTGGTCCCGTCCGACCGCCGCGTGCAGTTGAAGAAACTGGCCGCCGCCGCGGGCGGCAAGGCGGCGCGGATGATGGAGGCCGCCGAGGCCGAGCGCCGCACCGGCTACAAGGTCGGCGGCATCAGTCCGCTGGGCCAGCAGCGGCCGGCGCCGGTGCTGATCGAGCAAACGGCACTGGGCGCAGGCAGCGTCTGGTTCAACGCCGGGCAGCGCGGCCTGCTGCTGGAAATGGAGGCCGCGCAGGTGCTCGACGCACTGCAGGCACGTGCCTGCGACCTGTGCGAGTGAGGCGCGTCAGTAACTCGCGGTCGCACTCACGCCCGCCACCGCGGTGACCGCCTTGATCCGCACGTAATAGAGCCCGGCCGGCAAGGTCAGCGTGCAGCGCTCGGTGGTACCGGCGGCGACCGACCGGCAACCGTATGCGGTATCGGTCGGCAGGGCGCCCGCGCGCAGGTACAGATCGGCATTGCCGCTGCCACCGCTCAGGGCCAGCGTCAGCGCCGACGTGCCGGCGGGCACGGTGATCTGGTAGTACAGCGACGTTCCCGCCTTGAGCGACAGATTTCCCATCGGCACGCCACGCACCAGCGTCTGCGCCTTCACTGTCGCCGCCACCGCCGCCCCCGCATTGACCAGCCCTGCACCGCAGCCGGCGGTGCACGCCACCGGCAGCGGGCTGGCGGTGGCCTTCAGCCGGGCCTCCAGTTCCGCCGGCGTCAGCGGATTCAGCGCTGCCGACAGCACCAGCGCGGCGACGCCGGCCACGTGCGGCGCCGCCATCGAGGTGCCGCTGTAGGACGCATACGCCGGCGCCCCCGGCCCCAGCGTGCCGGTATTGAGCGTGGACAGGATGCCCTGTCCGGGAGCGGCAATGTCCACGCCCGCCCCATAGTTGGAAAAACTGGCACGGGCGCCGGCGGAGGTGGTCGCGGCCACCGCGATCACGTTCGGACAGTTGGCGGGCACGCTGCCGGCGACATCGCTGTTGCTGTTGCCCGCAGCGACGACGACGCTGGTCCCGCGCGCAACCGCACTCGCGATCGCCCCTGCCATCGTCGGCGAACAGCTTCCGGCGGCACCCAGCGACAGGTTGATGACCTGCGCCGGCGTCGGGTTGGCGGGAACGCCGGCGATGGTGCCGCCGGACGCCCAGACGATGGCGTCGGCGACATCGGAGAGATAACCACCGCATTTACCCAGCACACGCACCGGCAGGAGCTTCGCGTTGAAGGCGACGCCGGCGACACCGGCGGCGTTATTGGTGACCGCGGCGATGGTGCCGGCCACATGCGTGCCGTGCCAACTCGAACTCGCCGCCGGCGTACCGGCACCGCAGGTATTGGCGGGATAGCCATCGCCCGGATCGGCGGCGTCACGGTCGCGGCCGCCGCCATCGCCGGCCACCAGGGGATCGCTGATGAAGTCGTAGCCCGGCAACACGTTCGCAGCCAGATCCGGATGTGCGGTGATGCCGGTATCGAGCACTGCGACCACCACACCCTTGCCCGTCGCCAGATCCCAGGCCGGGCGCACATTGATCGTCGCCGTACCGGTTCCGAACGCCCATTGTTGGGACAGGCCAGGATCGTTCGGGACCAGCGAGGGGCGCAACAGCACATCGACCTCCACGCGCGCGACGGCCGGATCGGCGGCCAGGCGCCGCATCAGCGTCTCCGCCTCGACGCGATCCAGGCTGCGATCGGCGGCGATGACGTCGGCACCGGTCGCCAGGCGCCGCAACGATGCCAGGCCGAGGGCACGGCCGCGCCGGGCCGGCAACATGCGCGCGGCCTCCGCCAGCGGTGCCGCGCGCGAGGCCAGCGCAGGCGCGGCGCCATCGCGATAGGTGACGATGAAACGCTGTGGATTCGGCGTCGTCGCCAGCGCCTG
>NZ_AQOJ01000495.1:0-8027 GCF_000364685.1 Xanthomonas sp. SHU 166 | reverse complement strand
GGTGCCGGCGGCTGCCAGCAGCAAAAGGCACGCGGCGCTGCGGCGCCGAAGCACGCTGTACTTGAACATGAGACTCCCCCCGGGCTGTACACGTGGCGCAGTCGGCCGTCCACCGCGCAGGTTCGAACGTGGCGGTGCAGGCCGCGGCCACCGCGTACGCGACAGCCGCAGAACGGTCCTGCACCGCGGATAGCGGCAAGGCGCGGATCGGGTAGAGGGCGCAAGCGGCGCAATGTGCAGACCTGTGATCGGCGACGAGCCCGTCTGTGGAATGCATCAAGACGACCGGACCAGGGCGGCCGGACGCGGACGCGGCACAAACAAAAAAGCCCCGCGCCGAAGCGCGGGGCGACCGAGAGTGGCGGCGGCGGCGTCCTGGCCGACCGCTGCGATCCGGCACCGGGAGGTGCGCGGCGGCCATGGCGCGGCCGCCGCGACGGAGTGCCTCAGTAGTCGGCCTTCAGGCTGACACCGGAGAACGTGCTGTACGCCTTCACCCGCACGTAGTAGGTGCCGGCCTGCGGGGAGTTGAAGGTGCAGCTCTCGTTGTTGCCGTTCTTGTACGGACGGCAGTCGTAGGCCGAGTCGGTCGGCGCGCTGCCGAAGCGCACGTACAGGTCGGCATCGCCGCTGCCGCCGGAGGTGGTGACCACCAGGCTGCTGGCGCCGGACGGCACCTTGACCGTGTAGTTCAGCGAGGAACCGCTGTTGGCGCTGAGGTTGGTGACCGCCACGCCATCCTGCAGTTCGTTGCTGCTGCCACCGCCACCACCACCACCACCGCTGCTGCCGCCGTTCAACGCTGCGGTGACCGCCGCGTTGGCGTCGAGCAGGCCGGCGCCGCAACCCTGCGAGCAGGAGAAGCTGGCCGCGGTGTTCTTGATGGTGCTTTCCACCTGCGCCGGGGTCAGCGCGGTCGGCGCCACCGACTGCATCAGCGCGACCACGCCGGCCACGTGCGGGGTCGCCATCGAGGTGCCGTTGTACGAGGCGTAGCTCGGGTTGCCCGGAGTGGTGGTGCCGTCGTTGAGCGTGGACAGGATGTTCGAGCCCGGCGCGGAGATGTCGATGCCCGCGCCGTAGTTCGAGTAGCTGGCCTTGGCCCGCGACGAGGTGGTCGCCGCCACCGCGATCACGTTGTTGCAGTTGGCCGGCACCGAGCTGGACACGTTGGTCGAGCTGTTACCCGCCGCCACCACCACCGTGGTGCCGCGGCTGACCGCGCCGTTGATGGCGTTCTGGTAGGTGCTCGAGCAGGTGCCGCTGCCGCCCAGCGACATGTTGATGACTTCGGCCGGGTTCTGGTTGGTCGGCACGCCGCTGACGGTGCCGCCGGAGGCCCAGGTGATCGCATCGGCGATGTCGGAGGTGTAGCCGCCGCACTTGCCGAGCACGCGCACCGGCAGGATCTTGGCCTTGAACGCGGTGCCGGCCACGCCGGTGCCGTTGTTGGTGATCGCGGCGATGGTGCCGGCCACATGGGTGCCGTGCCAGCTGGAATTGGAGGCGGGCGAACCGGAGTAGCACTCGCCGGCAGCGGCCCAGTCGCCTTCGTCGGCCGGGTTGCTGTCGCGGCCGTTGCCGTCGCGCGCCGAATCCGCATCGCTGATGAAGTCGTAGCCCTGCAGGACGTTGGCGTTGAGGTCCGGGTGGCTGGTGATGCCGGTGTCGATCACCGCCACGACCACGCCGTCGCCGCTGGCCTTGTCCCAGGCCGAGCGCACGTTGATGCCGGCGTTGGTGGTGCCGAAGGCCCACTGGTCGCCCAGGCGCGGATCGTTCGGGGTCAGCGCGATGGTCATGCGCTGGTCGACCTCGACGTATTCGACGTTCGGGTCGGCGGCGATCTGCCGCATCAGCGTCTCGGCCTCGGCGCGGTCCAGCGGACGGCTGGCCTTGACCACTTCCGGACCCACCGCCAGGCGGCGCAGGCTGGTCAGGCCGAGCGCGCGGCCGTTCTTGGCCGGCAGCGCGGCGGCGGCCGACTGCAGCGTCGCGCGCAGCGCCGCCGAGGGCGCCGCAGCGGCGGCGGACGCGCTGGAGATGCTGACCGGCGCGGCATCGCGGGTCTTGACGATGAAGCGCTGCACGGTCGGCTCGGAAGACAGGCCGGAGAGGTTCACGTCACCGGCGAAGGCTGGGGTGGCCAACAGCAGGGAGGTGAGAGCGGACGCGCCCAGCACGACCAGCCACGGACGCTGGCGCGACCCACGATGCGACATTTCGGACATTCGGACTTCCTTTCGGTTGAGTAGCCGCCTGATGGCGGTGTTCCGCGCCGCACCGGTCCGGTCGAAACCTGAACCTGGCGTGCGTTGCGAGCCCGGTCGGATGGCGTGTTGCCGACCATTCATCGACGCTAGCTCAGTACAAGCGCGTATGGAGCAGGGTGTGACGGAAATCCGTTGTACAAAACGAAGAAATGCAATGAACGTCGATGTCATAAAGAGAACTGCACCTCATTTTTGCTGCAGTGCAGCATTGAAAGACGCCAGACTCGGCAAATCAGGGGCAGATTTTTGGCTCCCGCGCGACACACGGGACAAGAAAAGGAGACAGTGGATACAGACGACAGAGGTCGCCTGCATGGCAGCGCCATATATCGGGACGGACACGGAATGTCCGGGGAGCGGACTCCCGGGAAGGCGCGATGCGGAGGCGGGGCGGCGACACATCGCACGCCCCGGCGCACCAGCGCGGACGTCGCCGGCGATGGTCGACGCTGTCGGACCATGCGCCAAGTGGCATGAGGTCCATTCGCCAGGGCAGCCGACAGCCGCCCCAGCGTTGGGCGCTCGGCTCAGCCCAGCCGCACCAGCCAGCCGTGGCGGTCGGCCACGCGGCCGTACTGGATGTCGGTGAGTTCCTGGCGCAGCGACAGCGTCACCGGGCCGGCGGGCGCGGTCAGGTCGCCGACCGCGAAGTCCTTGCCCTTGAGCTGGCCGATCGGGGTCACCACCGCGGCGGTGCCGCAGGCGAACACCTCGGCGATCTCGCCCGAGGCCACGCCGTCGCGCCACTCGTCGATGCTCACCTGCCGCTCCACCACCTGCATGCCGCGGTCGCGGGCCAGTTGCAGGATGCTGTCGCGGGTGATGCCTTCCAGGATGCTGCCCGACAGCGCCGGGGTGACCAGGCTGCCGTCGCGCATCACCAGGAACACGTTCATGCCGCCCAGTTCCTCGATGTACTTGCCCTCGACCGGATCGAGGAACAGCACCTGCGAGCAGCCCTGCGCCTGCGCCTGCTGCTGCGGCAGCAGCGAGGCGGCGTAGTTGCCGCCGCACTTGGCCGCGCCGGTGCCGCCCTTGGCGGCGCGCGCGTAGTCGGTGGACAGCCAGATCGCCACCGGCGCCACGCCCTTGGCGAAATAGGCGCCGGCCGGGCTGGCGATGACGTAGTAGCCGGCCTTCTGCGCGGCGCGCACGCCCAGGAAGGCCTCGTTGGCGATCATGAACGGACGGAAATACAGGCTGGTCTCCGGCGCCGACGGCACCCACGCCGCATCGACCGCGATCAGCTGCCGCAGCGATTCCACGAACAGCTCCACCGGCAGCTCCGGCAGCGCCAGGCGCTGCGCCGAGCGCTGCAGGCGCTTGCCGTTGGCCTCCGGGCGGAAGGTCCAGATCGAGCCGTCGGCATGGCGGTAGGCCTTGATGCCTTCGAAGATCTCCTGGCCGTAGTGCAGCACCGAGGCGGCCGGGTCCAGCGCCAGCGGGCCATAGGCGCGTACTTCGGCGTCGTGCCAGCCCTGCTCGCGGCTCCATTCGATGGCGACCATGTGGTCGGTGAAATAGTTGCCGAAGCCCGGCGCGGCGAGGATCTGCGCGCGCGCCTCGGCGCTGCGCGCGGCGGTGGACGGGGTCAGGCGGAACTGCGTGGACGGCTCGGTAGCGGACACCGGGAATTCCTGTGGTAGTCGAGGGATGGCCAGGGCCGCAGCGTCGTGGCGACGGCAGCGGCGGCGCCCGATCGGGCTCCCACCACGACGCGCGAAGCGTCGCGCGCGGGTCAGAGCATGCCGGTTTCCAGGCGCGCGGCCTCGGACATCATATGCCGGCCCCACGGCGGATCGAACACCAGCTCGACGTCGGCCTCGGCGATGGTCGGGATCATTTCCAGTTTGCTGCGCACGTCGTCGACCAGGATCTCGCCCATGCCGCAGCCGGGCGCGGTCAGCGTCATCTTGACCTCGACGGTGCGCTGGCCATCCTCGCGCGCATGCATGGTCACGTCGTAGATCAGCCCCAGATCGACGATGTTGAACGGGATCTCGGGGTCGAAGCAGGTGCGCAACTGCTGCCAGATCACGGCTTCGACCTGCTCGTCGCCGGCGTCCTCGGGCAGCTCCAGCCCCGGCGGCGGCTCCTTGCCGATGGCGTCGCCGTCCTTGCCGGCGATGCGGAACAGATTGCCCTCCACGAACACCGTGTAGCTGCCGCCCAGGGCCTGGGTGATATAGCCGTAGCTGCCGGCGGGCAGGGTCACCGCGTCGCCCTGCGGCACCATCACCGCGGCGCAATCGCGTTCGAATTGGACAGGTTCGCTGCTGCGTGAGTACATGGGGGCGATATGGGGACAGGCCCCGCCGGTGCAAGTCGTGCAGTTTATCCGAGTGCGCGGGGCGCGCGCCGGAAGTATCCTGTACGCCTTCTCCGGGAACATCGAATGCCGCCTTCCTCCACGCCGGCCAGGCCCTCGCACTGGCTGTGGCCCCTGCTGCTCGCCATGGGCTGTTTCACCGCGCTGATCGCCTGGTTGCTGGTGGCGCTGTCGCTGGGTCGCCAGGCCGGCTGGATGGCCGTGGTGGTGGCGCTGGAGATCGCCTGGATGCTGCGTTTGGGCAACCTGCCGCGCGGCCCGCTGCGCATCGCCGTGGCGTTGAGCGCCACGGTGCTGGTGATCGTCGCCGCCAACTGGGGCATCGCCGCCGCGCAGATGGGCGCTGGGCTGGGCCTGAACGTGTGGGACTCGTCGCTGAAGATGGGCGCCCACTACGCCTGGACCCTGACCCTGCTGGCCAACAGCCCCGGCGATCTGCTGTGGCTGGGCATCGGCGTGGCCACGGCGTATTTCAGCGCGCGCTGAGCACGGCCGGAGCGCGGCGGACGCCGCTGGGTGGCGATGGTGGTTGCGGCCTGATCACCCCCCGATCATCCGCCTTGGCATGAGGCGCATCGTTTTTGTAGGCGCGGCCGAAGCCGCTCCTGCGCCCTGCGCTCGCTAGGTCCCCCTGCCCCGCCACTCCGCCCGCAACGGCTCAATGCCCGCCGCCATCCAGCGCCTTCAGTTCGCTGACCAGGGCGCCGGCCGCCTCGGCGCCGTCGCCGTACAGCATGCGGGTGTTGTCGGCATAGAACAGCGCGTTCTCGATGCCGGCAAAGCCGGTGCCCTTGCCGCGCTTGATGACGATGACGTTCCTGGAATTGACCACGTCCAGGATCGGCATGCCGTAGATCGGGCTGGCCGGGTCGGTCTTGGCCACCGGATTGATCACGTCGTTGGCGCCGATCACCAACGACACGTCGGTGCTGGCGAACTCGGGGTTGATGTCGTCCATGTCGGCGATCAGGTCGTAGGGCACGCCGGCCTCGGCCAGCAGCACGTTCATGTGCCCGGGCATGCGCCCGGCCACCGGGTGGATCGCGAACTTGACCTTGACCCCGCGCTCGATCAGCCGCTGCGCCAGTTCCCAGATCTTGTGCTGCGCCTGCGCCACCGCCATGCCGTAGCCCGGCACGATCACCACGCGCTCGGCGTAGGCCATCATCGCCGCCACGTCGCCGGCCTCGATCGGCTTCTGGCTGCCGGCGATCGCCTGCGCCTGGCCGCCGCCGCCGAAGTTGGAGAACAGCACGCCGCGGATCGGCCGGTTCATCGCCTTGGCCATCAGCCGGGTCAGCAGGATGCCGGCCGCGCCGACCATCATGCCGGCGATGATCAGCGCCTCGTTGCCGAGCACGTAGCCCTCGAAGGCCACCGCCAGGCCGGTGAAGGCGTTGTACAGCGAGATCACCACCGGCATGTCGGCGCCGCCGATCGGCAGCGTCATCAGCACGCCCAGGGCCAGCGCCAGCACGAAGAACAGCACGATCGCCAGCGGACTCAGGCTGATCGCGGCCCAGGCGCCCACGCCCAGCATCGCCACGCACACCAGCAGGTTGAACGCCTGCTGCGCGGGGAAGGTGACGCGCTTGTCCAGCCGCCCGTCGAGCTTGGCCCAGGCGATGATCGAGCCGGACAGCGACACCGCACCGATCGCCGAGCCGATCACCGCCAGCGCCAGCGTGGTCGCATCCGGCTGGCGCGCGGCCAGCGCGGCGATCGCGGCCTCGCTCCAGTGCGTGGTATCGCGGCGCATCAGGAACGAGAAGCGCAGCAGCTCCACCGCACCGATCGCCGCCGCCGAGCCGCCGCCCATGCCGTTGTACAGCGCGACCATCTGCGGCATGTCGGTGATCGCCACCTTCTTGGCGGAGATCCACGCCGCGGCGGTGCCGAGCACGATCGCCAGCACGATCAGCGGCAGGTTGTGCAGACCCGGCAGCAGGAAGGTGGCGGCAGTCGCCAGCAGCATGCCGAAACCGGCCCAGCGGATGCCGCTGCGCGCGGTCCTGGGCGAGGCCATGCGCTGCAGGCCGAGCAGGAACAGGGTGGCGGCGACCAGATAGCTGCTCTTGATCAGGATCGGCAACAGTTCCATCAGCACGCGTGCTCCGAAAAAGGACATCTGCCCGAGTGGCAGAAAGTACGAGAGGACGCCCGACGCGAGGCCGAGCAGTGCCAGCAGGACGGCCACGGCCAACGCCGCGGCGGTGCGCCGATGCCGCGCATTCAATCCTTCGCCTTGGTCTTGGAGGCATCCGGCTTGCTGGACTTGAACATGTCCAGCATGCGCTCGGTCACCACATAGCCGCCGGCGGCATTGCCGGCGCCGAGCAGCACCGCGACGAAGCCGATGGCTTTCTCCAGGGTGGTGTCGGCATGCCCCAGCACCACCATCGCGCCGATCAGGACGATGCCGTGGATGAAGTTGGAACCGGACATCAGCGGGGTGTGCAGGATCACCGGCACCCGCGAGATGATCACATGCCCGGCGATGGCCGCCAGCATGAAGATGTACAAGGCCACGAACCCGTCGCTCATCGCACCATTCTCCCGGGCGCCGCGCCCGTCCGCCGCATCATAACCGCGTGCTGAACCGCTGTGCGATGCCGGCATGCGGTTGCGCGAAGGCCGCCAGGCCGGGCCGGTCAACCACGCCCGCCACCGCGCGTTAACCACGGCATCCCCCTGCCGGAAGCTAAGCTGTGCTGGTGAGCACGCCCGCCCTCGCACCGCCATCGACCGATGCCGACACCGAACAGCGCCCGCTGCCGGCGTCGCTGGACGCGTTCCTGGCCGAGATCGGGCCGCGCGCGTTCCGCTTCGCCGAAGCCGGACTGCGCCAGCGCGAGGACGCGCTGGACGCGGTGCAGGACGCGATGATCAAGCTGCTGGCCTATCGCGAGCGCCCGGCGCAGGAATGGACGCCGCTGTTCTGGAGCATCCTGCGCCGGCGCATCATCGACCTGCAGCGCCGCCGCACCTTCCGCCTGCGCTTCTGGGCGCCGACCAGCGAGCGTGACGCGGACAGCCCGCCGGACTGGGCCGACGACGGCCCCAATCCGTCCGAGCAGCACGAGCGTCGGCAGACCCATGCGCGGCTGGTGACGGCGCTGCGCGCGCTGCCCGCGCGGCAGCGCGAGGCCTTCACCCTGCGCGTCCTGGAAGAGCTGGACGTGGCCACCACCGCACGCGCGATGGGCTGCTCGGAAGGCTCGGTAAAGACCCACCTGTCGCGCGCCCGCGAGGCGCTGCAGAAACATCTGGAGGACGTCCGATGACATCCGATCGCACCCGCCCGGCGGATTTCGACACGCAGATGCGCGCCGTCCACCAGGCCGGCTTGCAGGCACTGCCCGCGCCGACCCTGGCGCGGCTTCGCGCCGCACGCCAGCAGGCCAGCCGTGCGCACGCGGCGCCAA
>NZ_AQOJ01000494.1:0-1103 GCF_000364685.1 Xanthomonas sp. SHU 166 | reverse complement strand
CGCGGCTACGGGCGCAGCCAGCCGCAGGAGCCGCGCTGGATCGAGCCGGGCACCTCGGCCGAGCAGGGCGGCGACGAGCCGGTGCTGATCGCGCGCAAGACCAGCGTGCCGGTGCGGGTGGACCGGGACCGCGTTGCCGCGGCGCGCGCGCTGCTGCAGGCCGGCTGCGACATCGTGGTCTGCGACGACGGCCTGCAGCACTACCGGCTGCAGCGCGACATCGAGATCGAGGTGGTGGACGGCCAGCGCCGCTACGGCAACGGCCGCCTGCTGCCGGCCGGGCCGCTGCGCGAGCCGGTGGCGCGCGGCAACGAATGCGATTTCCGGGTCGTCAACCTGGGCCAGGCCAGCGACAGCGGCGCGCTCGAAGTCGGCTTCGGCGAATGGGCGATGCGCCTGCGCATCGACAGCGCGCAACCGTTGCGCGGCGGCCGTGCGCGGCCATTGCGCAGCTTCGCCGGCCAGCGCGTGCACGCCGTGGCCGGCATCGCCCACCCGCAGCGCTTCTTCGACATGCTGCGCGCGCAGGGCATCGGCGTGGTCCCGCATGCCTTTCCCGACCACCACCAGTACCGCGCCGCGGACCTGGCCTTCGGCAGCGAACTGCCGGTGCTGATGACCGAGAAGGACGCGGTCAAGTGCGCCGCCTTCGTCAACGACTGGTGCTTCAGCGTGCCGCTGGTCGCCGAGTTGCCGGCGGCGTTCTGGATCGGCCTGCTGGACCGGCTGGACAAGCTGCGTGGCCGCGCGGGCGGGACCGGCGACTAGGGCGTTCCCCCATCACGTGCGCACGCGGTTGGCCTGCAGGAGCGCCACCGGCGCGTGGCGTAGCCTGGGCAATGGTCGAATCCAAGCCGCGGCCTCAGCGGTGCGTCCGCCATGTTCAGCCCTAAGGGCACTGGTGCTGCGCGCACGACGCCGTGTCATCGCTGCGCGTGGCGCGCCACCTCCGCGCGCCTCCTGGGCGCCAACACGGCGCGCGTGCGGCGCGCGCGACGTGAGCGCAAGCCGCAGCGAGCCGACGCTTTCCGCGCCGCGGGGCAAGGCGCGCGTGCGGTCGCCGGCCGGTGCCACCACCTGCACACCAGCGATCCCGGCGCGGT
>NZ_AQOJ01000493.1:0-354 GCF_000364685.1 Xanthomonas sp. SHU 166 | reverse complement strand
TCCCCGGTCCATCCGCCGCTGCGGAAGGGAACCCAGTAAGTCAAAAGCCAACGCAACATCAATAGCAAAAGCTATTGCGGATACAGCGCATACATACGGCATTGCAATGGTGATGCGCCTGAGCTGGGTACACGCCGGCACAGCCACCTGTACGCCACGCACAACCGCTCCTGCAGCTTCTTCGAAAACCATCGTCGTTGCGCGTCCACCACAATCAACGGCCGACATGGGCTACCACGCGAAGTGCATTCGCTGGCGGCCGCTGGAATGACGGGGGTGTGCGCTGCAGCGGCAATCGCTTCGGTCTTTGCTGTTGCTTCGGCTTTTGACTTACCGGGTTCCCTTCCGAAGCGG
>NZ_AQOJ01000492.1:0-1071 GCF_000364685.1 Xanthomonas sp. SHU 166 | reverse complement strand
CGTCGCGCTGCAGCAGCGGCAGCCCCAGTTCCTGCTCCAGCAGCCGCACCTGACGGCTCACCGCGCCATGGGTGACATGCAGTTCCGCCGCCGCGGCGCCGACGCTGCGCAGCCGCGCGGCGGCCTCGAACGCACGCAGGGCGTTGAGCGAGGGCAGGCGGCGCGTGCTGGTCATGTGAGTTTTCCTGACGGATTGCGTCAGACTTTATCGGTTTTTCTGTGGGAACGTGTGCGCTAAAGTGCAGGCCTGTCCTGTTGCCCCCGGTTGTGCCATGTCCTCTGTTCCCGTCAGCGACTTCCACGCCTATCCCGACGCCGCCGGCCATTTCGGCCGCTACGGCGGCCGTTTCGTCGCCGAGACCCTGATCGGCCCGCTGCAGGAGCTGGCCGCCGCCTACGACGCCGCGCGCCAGGATCCGGCCTTCATCGCCGCCTACGACAAGGACCTGACCCATTACGTCGGCCGGCCCAGCCCGATCTACCACGCCGAGCGGCTCAGCCGCGAAGTGGGCGGCGCGCAGATCCTGCTCAAGCGCGAGGACCTGAACCACACCGGCGCGCACAAGATCAACAACACCATCGGCCAGGCGCTGCTGGCCAGCCGCATGGGCAAGACCCGCATCATCGCCGAGACCGGCGCCGGCCAGCACGGCGTGGCCAGCGCCACGGTGGCCGCGCGGCTGGGGCTGGAGTGCGTGGTGTACATGGGCGCCACCGACATCGAGCGGCAGAAGATCAACGTCTACCGGATGAAGCTGCTCGGCGCCACGGTGGTGCCGGTGCATTCCGGCTCGGCCACGCTCAAGGATGCGCTCAACGAGGCGATGCGCGACTGGGTCACCAACGTGCAGGACACTTTCTACATCATCGGCACCGTCGCCGGCCCCGATCCGTATCCGCGCATGGTGCGCGACTTCAACGCCATCGTCGGCCGCGAGGCGCGCGAGCAGATGCTGCGCGACTACGGCCGCCTGCCGGATGCGATCAGCGCCTGCGTCGGCGGCGGCAGCAACGCCATCGGCCTGTTCCATGCCTTCCTCAACGACGCTTCGGTGAAGATCTACGGCGCCG
>NZ_AQOJ01000491.1:0-1289 GCF_000364685.1 Xanthomonas sp. SHU 166 | reverse complement strand
CGACGGCATCGGCAGCGGCCGCCACGCCGCCTCGATCGCCGCCGGTCGCCCCGGCGTGCTGCACGGCAACCGCACCTACGTGATCTGCGACGACGACGGGCAGATCGTCGAGACCCACTCGGTGTCCGCCGGCCTGGACTACCCGGGCGTGGGCCCGGAGCACGCGTTCCTGGCCGACAGCGGCCGCGCCATCTACCAGGGCATCACCGACGACGAAGCGCTGGCCGCGTTCCATCTGCTGGCGCATACCGAAGGCATCCTCGCCGCGCTGGAGTCCAGCCACGCCGTGGCGCAATCGATCAAGCTGGCGCGCGAATTGCCCAAGGACGCGCTGGTGCTGTGCAACCTGTCCGGCCGCGGCGACAAGGATGTGCACACCATCGCCGCGCGCGAGGGGCTGACGCTGTAACGCTTTACCCTTCTCCTTCGGGAGAAGGTGGCGCGGAGCGCCGGATGCGGGTACGGGCGCAGCCCAGTACTCATTCCGCACCGATTCGCCTCTTCCCCTCACCCCAACCCCTCTCCCGGTGGGAGAGGGCGCATAGGTCCCCCATGAACCGCCTCGCCGACACCTTTGCCCGACTCGACGCCCAAGGCCGCAAGGCCCTGATCCCCTTCCTCACCGCCGGCGATCCGTCGCTGGAGGCGGCCGTGCCGGCGATGCACGCGCTGGTCGAGGCCGGTGCCGACGTGATCGAACTGGGCGTGCCGTTCTCCGACCCGATGGCCGATGGCCCGACCATCCAGCGCAGCTCCGAGCGCGCGCTGTCGCGCGGCGCCGGCCTGCGCTACGTGCTGGAGACGGTCAGCGCGTTCCGCCGCGACGACGCCACCACGCCGGTGGTGTTGATGGGCTACCTCAACCCGGTGGAGATCCACGGCACCGCGCGCTTCGCCGAGGAAGCGGTGGCGGCCGGCGTGGACGGCGTCCTGCTGGTCGACCTGCCGCCGGAGGAGTCGGCCGAGACCCTGACGGTCTTCGCCGACGCCGGGCTGGACCTGATCGTGCTGGCCTCGCCGACCACCAGCGACGCGCGCATCGACCTGTTGTGCGAGGCGGCGCGCGGCTACCTGTACTACGTCAGCTTCGCCGGCGTCACCGGCGCCGACCGGCTGGATACCCGCGCCGCCGGCGATCGCCTGCGCCAGTTGCGCGCGCGCTGCCCGGTGCCGGTGGTGGCCGGCTTCGGCATCAAGGACGCCGCCAGCGCCAAGGCCATGGCGGTCGATGCCGACGGCGTGGTGGTGGGCAGTGCGCTGGTCGCGGCGCTGGCCGAGGCCGGCAGCCC
>NZ_AQOJ01000490.1:0-1249 GCF_000364685.1 Xanthomonas sp. SHU 166 | reverse complement strand
GGCCTTGCCTGCTAGGGGGTAAGACGGTATCTACAAAGGGCGCTACAGGGGCACGGCGAGACGGTCGACACCTGCCGCGCCAATTGCCCCCCCTCGCCACCTCAGTCCTGCAACCTCAGCGCCGCCAGCACCTGCGCGGCCAGCGCTTCGACATTGTCGCCATCGGCGTGCAGGTGCAGTTCCGGCCGCTCCGGCGCCTCGTACGGGGAGTCGATGCCGGTGAAGTTGGGAATCAGGCCGGCGCGCGCCTTGGCGTACAGGCCCTTGACGTCGCGCGCCTCGGCCACCGGCAACGGCACGTCGACGAACACTTCGAGGAACTCGCCCTCGCCGAAGCGCTCGCGCGCCAGTTGCCGCTCGGCGCGGAACGGCGAGATGAAGCTGACCAGCACGATCAGGCCGGCGTCGGTCATCAGCCTGGCCACCTCGGCGACGCGGCGGATGTTCTCCACGCGATCCTCGTCGGTGAAGCCCAGATCGCGGTTCAGGCCATGGCGCACGTTGTCGCCATCGAGGATGAAGGTGTGGTAGCCCAGTGCGTGCAGCCGCTTGTCGACCAGGTTGGCGATGGTCGACTTGCCGGCGCCGGACAGGCCGGTGAACCACAGCACCTTCGGTGTCTGTCCCTTGATCCGCGCGCGCGCGGCCTTGTCCACGTCCAGGTGCTGCCAATGCACGTTGCCGGCGCGGCGCAGCGCGAAATCCAGGGTCCCGGCGGCGACGGTGGCGTTGCTGTGACGGTCGATCAGGATGAAGCCGCCGAGCGCGCGATCCTGCGCGTACGGGGCGAAGGCGATCGGCTGGTCCAGCGCCAGGTTGCAGTAGCCGACCTCGTTCAGTTCCAGGCGCTTGGCCGCCAGCCGCTCCTGCGTGTTGACGTCGATGCGGTGCTTGATCTCGGTGACGCTGGCGGCCACGGTGCGCGCGCCGATCTTCAGCCAGTACGGGCGACCCGGCAGCAGCGCGGCATCGTCCATCCACAGCACGTGCGCGGCGAACTGGTCGGCCACCTCCGGCGGATCGCCGGCAGCGGCGATGACGTCGCCGCGGCTGACGTCGATCTCCTCGGTCAGGGTCAGGGTCACCGCCTGCCCGGCCACCGCGCGCGGCACCGCATCGGCGCCGATCAGCACCTGCGCGACCTGCGCGCGCCGCGCCGACGGCAGCACCACCACCGCATCGCCGGGCTGTACCGCGCCGGCCGCCACGGTGCCCGCGAAGCCGCGGAACTGCGCGTGCGGGCGGTTGA
>NZ_AQOJ01000489.1:0-2591 GCF_000364685.1 Xanthomonas sp. SHU 166 | reverse complement strand
CAGGCCGCCGTCGCCGCCGCGCGCGTCCAACTGCACCCCTTCCAGGTGTTCGAGCAGCGCCGGGCCGGCATACCAGGGCATGCGCGCCGAGCGCTGCGACAGGTTGTCGCCCTCCAGCGCCGACAGCGGAATGCACTGCACGTCGGCGATGCCCAACTGCGCGGCGAGCGCGCGGTACTCGGCGGCGATCGCGTCGAACGTCGCCTGCGCGAAGCCGACCAGGTCCATCTTGTTGACCGCCAGCACCACGTGACGGATGCCCAGCAGCGCGACGATGTAGCTGTGCCGGCGGGTCTGGGTCAGCACGCCCTTGGCGGCGTCGACCAGCACCACCGCCACGTCGGCGGTGGACGCACCGGTGGCCATGTTGCGGGTGTACTGCGCATGCCCGGGGCAATCGGCGACGATGAACTTGCGTCGGTCGGTATCGAAATAGCGGTAGGCCACGTCGATGGTGATGCCCTGCTCGCGCTCGGCGGCCAGGCCGTCCAGCAGTAACGCATAGTCGATCGCCCCGCCGCGGGTACCGTGGCGCTTGCTGTCGGCACCGAGCGCCGCCAACTGGTCGTCGAACAGCCGCTTGCTGTCGTACAGCAGCCGCCCGATCAAGGTGCTCTTGCCATCGTCGACGCTGCCGCAGGTGATGAAACGCAGCAGCGGCTTGTGTTCGTGTTGCTGCAGGTAGGCGGCGACTGCGTCGCCGCCTACGGGAATAGGGAATGGGGAATGGGGAATGGAAACAGCGGTCTCCTGCGACGCGCCAGATGGCGGCGATGCTTGCTTTTGCACTTGCGATTCCCGATTCCCTGTTCCCGATTCCCAGCCCATCAGAAATACCCCTCCACCTTCTTCTGCTCCATCGAGGCGCCCGGATCCTGGTCGATGATCCGGCCCTGGCGTTCGGAGGTGGTGGCCTGCAGCATCTCGGCGATGATCTTCTCCAGGGTGTCGGCCTGCGACTCGATCGCGCCGGTCAGCGGGTAGCAGCCGAGGGTGCGGAAGCGCACGCGGCGCAGCTGCGGGGTTTCGCCGGGACGCAACGGCAGGCGTGCGTCGTCGACCATGATCAGCGCGCCGTCGCGCTCCACCACCGGGCGCTCGGCGGCGAAGTACAGCGGCACCACCGGAATCGCTTCGCGGTAGATGTACAGCCAGATGTCCAGCTCGGTCCAGTTGGACAGCGGGAACACGCGCACGCTCTCGCCGGGATGGATGCGCGGGTTGTACAGATTCCACAACTCCGGACGCTGCTGCTTGGGATCCCAGCGGTGGTGCGCGTTGCGGAACGAGAACACGCGCTCCTTGGCGCGCGCCTTCTCCTCGTCGCGGCGCGCGCCGCCGATGGCGGCATCGAACTTCCACAGTTCCAGCGCCTGCTTGAGCGCCTGGGTCTTCATCACGTCGGTGTGCACGCTGGCGCCGTGGCTGAACGGGCCGACGTCCTGGGCGACGCCGTCGGGATTGATGTGCACGCGCAGCTCCACGCCGGTCTCGGCGGCGCGGCGGTCGCGGAAGGCGATCATCTCGCGGAACTTCCAGCGCGTGTCCACGTGCAGCAGCGGGATCGGCGGCGGCGCCGGCGCGAACGCCTTGAGCAGCAGGTGCAGCAGCACCGAGCTGTCCTTGCCCACCGAATACAGCAGCACCGGGTTGCGGAACTCGGCAGCGACCTCGCGCAGGATGTGGATGCTCTCGGCCTCTAGGCGGTCGAGGTGGGACAGGGGGAACGCACTCATCGAGACGGCGGCGGCAGGCAGTGGGAGACCGGACCAAAGCGTAGCAGCGGTCGTGGCAGTCGGGGCGGCAGTGTGCGTCGCGCCGGCCGCCCGGCAGAAATAAGCCCCGGGCATGAGCCGATAACCCCTGTTCCTTTCTGCACCGCGCAACGCTTCCCTAACATCGGTCATCCCTTCCCAACACCCGGACCGGCCATGACCGCCGCCTCGCCCGCGTTGCCGCCCAGCCCCTTGCCCGAGGAGCGCAAGGCACTGCTGGCGCGGACCGTGGAGGGCCTGGACGCGGCCGGCCTGTGGTGGCTGTCCGGCTACGCCGCCGGCCTGGCCCAGGCGCAGGGGCCGACAACGCCGGCGCTGGCCGTGGTCGCCGGTGCCGCCGCGTCACCCTCGCCCGCGCCGCAGTTGAGCATCGTCTACGGCAGCCAGACCGGCAACGCGCGCCGCGCCGCCGAACAGGTCGCCGCCGAGGTCGAAGCCGCCGGGCTGGCGGTGCGCCTGCTGCGCGCCGACGTCTATCCCACCCGCGAACTGGGCAACGAACGCCTGCTGTACGTGGTCATCAGCACCCAGGGCGAGGGCGACCCGCCGGACGATGCGATCGGCTTCGTCGAGTTCCTGCAGAGCCGGCGCGCGCCAAAGCTGCCGCAGCTGCAGTACGCCGTGCTCGGCCTGGGCGATTCCAGCTACGCCGATTTCTGCGGCATCGCCCGGCGCCTGGATGCACGCCTGGCCGAACTCGGCGCGCAGCGCCTGCTGCCGCTGGGCGAGGCCGACCTGGAGATCGAGACGGTCGCGGCGCCATGGCGCGCGCAGGCGCTGGCGCAGGCGCGCGACGTGCTGGGCCGCCACACGCCC
>NZ_AQOJ01000488.1:0-1049 GCF_000364685.1 Xanthomonas sp. SHU 166 | reverse complement strand
CAGGCGCCGCAATGCCGGCCACAGCAGCGCCGCCGCCGGCAGCGCCAGCAGCGGCACCGCCAGGAACACCCAGCGCCAGCCGACGTGCTCGACGATCAGCCCGCTGATGCTGGGGCCGATCAGCGACGGCACCACCCAGCCGGCGGAGAACGCGGCGAACATGCGCGGGCGGATCGCCTGCGGATACAGCCGCGCGACCAGCACGTACAGCACCACCGAGATCGCGCCGGCGCCCAGGCCCTGCACCAGCCGGCCGGCCAGCAGGAATCCCATCGACGGGGCGAAGCCGGCCAGCAGCAGCCCGCAGACGAAGCAGGCCAGGCCGGTCCATAGCGGCGTCGCCGGCCCGTGCAGGTCGCTCCAGCGCCCGGCCACGGTCATGCCGATCACGCTGGTGGCCAGGGTCCCGCCGAAGGCCAGCGCGTACAGCCGCAGGCCGTCCAGTTCGCGGGCCACGGTCGGCATCGCCGCGGCCACCGCCAGCGCCTCGAAAGCGATCAGCGACACCAGCGCGACCATGCCGATGGTGGTGGCGCGGTAGGCCGGCGCCAGCACGGAGCCGGCGGCGACAGGGGCGGGTGGAGCAGCGGCGGTGGTGGCGTGGTCTTGCATCGGCGAACCTGGGAAAAAGGGTGGACATCTGCCGGCGGCGACTTGCGTGGGCGCGTGCAGCCCGTGCAGCATGCAACCTCAACCGGACTCGAGGTCAAGCGATGCAGGAGGAACTGAGCGTCGGACAGGTCGCCGCGCGCAGCGGCGTGGCGGTGTCGGCGCTGCATTTCTACGAGAGCAAGGGCCTGATCCGCAGCATGCGTACCGCAGGCAACCAGCGCCGCTACACGCGCGACGTGCTGCGCCGGCTGGCGGTGATCCGCGTGGCGCAACGCGTCGGCGTGCCGCTGGACAGCGTCAAGGCCGCCTTCGCGCAGTTGCCCGACGCGCGCACCCCGACCCGCGCCGAGTGGGCGCGGATGTCGGCGGTGTGGCGCGAGGAACTGGACGCACGCATCCTGCAGCTGACCCGCCTGCGCCACCAGCTCACCGACTGC
>NZ_AQOJ01000487.1:0-1413 GCF_000364685.1 Xanthomonas sp. SHU 166 | reverse complement strand
TCGGCTGCGGCTGCCTGTCGCTGCGCCGCTGCCGGCTCAGCAACCCGGCCGACACCCTGGCCACGCACGGCGATGGTCCGCAGCGCTGGGCGGAGGAGTGAGCGCTGCGTGCGCGCGCAGCCGCCGCGTGTAATGTCGCCCCGTCCACCACGACCGCGTCGGGACTGAAGTCCCTCCCACAATTGACCGCGCTCGCTCTGCGCTGGTCGGTCTATCGATCTTTCCGTAGGCGCGGTTGCAGCCGAGACCGGGGATTCCCGGTAACGCCAGGTCGCGGCTGATCCCAAACAGGGGACAAGAGCCGCTGCTACGGCGGTTTGTGTTGCCTGCGCAACGCGGACGCGCGCTAAGCGCTAGAAGTTGCGGGTGAAGCGCACCGTGCCGCTGCCGTCGGCGCTGCGCACCTGCACCACGAAGCGCAGCTGGTCGTGGGCGCTGCTGCGCACGGTGCCGACGTAGTCGGTGTAGGCGTCGGTGCGGACCGCGCGCAGCGCCACCGGCTGGCGCTGGCCGCTGAGGTCGGTCGCCACCGCCTCCACCGTGCCCACCGCCGGTGCTTCCTCGCCGCCATGCAGGGTGCGCAGCGCGATCATCACCAACGCGGTGTCGGCTTCGCGGGCGATGCCATAGCGGCGCGCCACATCTTCGCTCATCGCCAGGGTGGGCAAGGCGTTGTAGTGCACGCGCAGCGTGCCGAAATCGGCCTGCGCCGGGGTGGCGGCGAGCAGTGTCGCCGGGCGTGGGGTGTCCTGGTCCGAGCAGGCGGCCAGGGCCAGGCACAGCAGCGCAACGGGCAGGACACGCATCGGCGTTCTCCGGGTTGGCGTGGCGAACAACAGGTCGTACGCAGTCGCCCGGGGGGATGTGGACCGCGCGCAGGAACCGCAGTGTACGAGCGGGAGAGGCTGATGCCGAGTAGCGTCCGCGCCCGCCTGGCAGCCGCCGCGCTCAGTCGTCGTTGGCGGCGGACAGGGCACGGCCGCGCGCGGCCGCCGCGGCGATCGCGGCTTCAGTCAGCGCCTCGAAGCCGCCGCGCTGGAAGGTCTCGATCGCCGCCTGGGTGGTGCCGTTGGGCGAGGTCACCCGCCGGCGCAGTTCGCTCGGCGCCTCGCCGGATTCGGTGAGCATGCGCGCCGCGCCGAGCACGGTCTGCAGGGTCAGGGTACGCGCGGTGTCGGCGGGCAGGCCCTGGGCGATGCCGGCCGCTTCCATCGCCTCGGCGAGCAGGAACACGTAGGCGGGTCCGCTGCCGGACACCGCGGTGACCGCATCGATCAGCGCCTCGTCCTCGACCCACACGGTGACCCCGGCGGCGGCCAGGACACGCTCGGCGTGGGCGCGCCGCCCGGCGTCGACGCCGGCGCTGGCGAACAGGCCGGTGACGCCGGCGCCGAGCAGGGCCGGGGTGTTCGG
>NZ_AQOJ01000486.1:0-9508 GCF_000364685.1 Xanthomonas sp. SHU 166 | reverse complement strand
CGGCGGGCGTCTGGCCTGGTGCGCCGAGCGCGGCGGGCTGCTCAGTCCTCGCCGATGTCCTCGTTCCACACGTCCGGGTGCGCGGCGATGAAGCTGCCGAGCAGGTCGATGCATTCCTGGCTGTGCAGGTCGATGACCTCCACGCCGCTCTCGCGCAGCCAGTCGATGCCGCCCTGGAAGGTCACCGATTCGCCGACCACCACCGTGCCGATGTTGAACTGCCGTACCAGGCCGCTGCAGTACCAGCACGGCGCCAGGGTGGTGACCATGATGGTGTCCTTGTAGCGGCGCTGGCGGCCGGCCTTGCGGAAGGCGTCGGTCTCGCCATGCACGGACGGGTCGCCTTCCTGCACGCGGCGGTTGTGGCCGCAGCCGAGCAGGCGGCCGTCGCGGTGGTACAGGGCGGCGCCGATCGGGATGCCGCCCTCGGCCAGGCCCTGGCGGGCTTCGGCGATGGCGGTGTCGAGCAGGGCGCGGTAGTCGGGCGTGGTCAGCATGGGATGGCCGGGGGAAGGGGAGTCGGCCGGCAGTCTGGCGCAGGCGGCCGGCGGCTGTCATCCCGGGCGGCGCTTCACCGGCACGGAGCGGCCGGCAGTGCCATAATCCCGGCATGAGCGAATCCCCCTACAAATCCGGCACCACCCATTTCGGCTTCCGCGACGTCGCCGCCAAGGACAAGCAGAAGCTGGTCGGCGAGGTCTTCACCTCGGTCGCCGGCAACTACGACCTGATGAACGACCTGATGAGCATGGGCATCCATCGGGTCTGGAAGCGCTATTTCGTCGCCACCGCGCAGGTCAAGCCGGGCGACCGCGTGCTCGACCTGGCCGGCGGCACCGGCGACATCGCCGCGCTGCTGAAGGACCGGGTCGGTGCCGACGGCGAGATCGTGCTGGGCGACATCAACGCCGGCATGCTCTCGGTGGGCCGCGACCGCCTCACCAACCGCGGCCTGGTCGCGGGCCTGGACTACGTGCAGTGCAACGCCGAGGCGCTGCCGTTCCCGGACCAGAGCTTCGACCTGGTGACCATCGCCTTCGGCCTGCGCAACGTCACCGACAAGGACGCCGCGCTGCGCGAGATGTACCGCGTGCTCAAGGTCGGCGGCCAGGCGCGGGTGCTGGAGTTCTCCGAAGTCACCGCCGATTGGTTCAAGCCGCTGTACGACTTCCATTCGTTCAAGGTGCTGCCGCGCCTGGGCCAACTGTTCGCCAAGGACGCCGACAGCTACCAGTACCTGGCCGAAAGCATCCGCAAGCATCCGCCGCAGGACGCGCTGAAGGCGATGATGGAAGAGGCCGGCTTCGCCCGCAGCCACTATAAGAACCTGACCGGCGGCATCGTGGCGATCCACTCGGGCTATAGGATTTAGAGCTGGGATTGGGGATTCGGGATTGGGGATTCGCAAAGGCGGGCGATCGGGTGCTGACTGATCGCGGCGCTGTGTCGTCCTTGTGGGAGGGACTTCAGTCCCGACGCGCGGTCCGGCGGTGCCGGTGCAAGCATCTGTCACAGAACGCCGGGAATCGGGAATCGGGAATCGGGAATCGTAAGAGCAGGCGATCGGTGCTGACCGATCGCGGGCCCTGTGCTGTCTTTGTGGGGGGACTTCAGTCCCGACGCGCGGTCCGGCGGTGCCGGTGCAAGCATCTGCCACAGAAAGCTGGGATTCGGGAGTCGGGATTGGGGAATCGCAAGAGCGGACGATCGGTTGCAGCCCGATCGCGGCGCGGCTGTTCTTGTGGGAGGGACTTCAGTCCCGACGCGCGGTTCGACGGTGCCGGCGCAAGCATCTGCCACAGGACGCGGGGAAGGGGATGATGGAAGCGTCCGGCTTCGCCCGCAGCCACCACAAGAACCTGGCCGGCGGTATGGTGGCAATCCATTCGGGCGACAAGATCTGAGTGGATCCGGGATTGGAGAGTGGTAATTCGGGATTCGTCAGCGCGCATCGCACCGCTGTTGCGAATCCCCACTCCCGAATCCCCAATCCCGGCCTTCCGGTAGACTGCGAGTTTTCCTCGAACCGGTTACTGCCATGCGTTCCCCGTTCCTGTTGTTGTCCCTGGCCGCGATGGTCGCGTCCGGGTGTTCCCGTGAAGCGTCCGCGCCCGATGCGGCCGCCACTGCCGCCAAGCCGGCACCCGCCGCGGCCAAGCCGGCCGACCGCAGCCACGACGAGACCTCCTACGCCGAGCCGTCCAAGGTCGTGATCAAGGATCTGGCGCTGGATCTGAAGCTGGATTTCGACAGCAAGCAGATCGGCGGCACCGCCACCTACACGCTGGACTGGAAGGACAAGAGCGCCAAGCAACTGGTGCTGGATACGCGCGACCTGACCATCGAGAAGGTGCAGGCCGACGACGGCAAGGGCCAGCAGGCGCCGCTGCAGTACGCGCTGGCGCCGGCCGACAAGATCTACGGCAGCAAGCTGACCATCGAGGCGCCGACGCAGCCGCAGACGATCAGCATCACCTACCACACCGCGCCGACCGCCTCGGGCCTGCAGTGGCTGGAGCCGTCGATGACCGAGGGCAAGAAGCTGCCCTTCATGTTCAGCCAGTCGCAGGCGATCCACGCACGTTCGTGGGTGCCGCTGCAGGACACGCCGAGCGTGCGTTTCACCTACAGCGCGCACGTGGTCTCGCGTCCGGACGTGATGGTGCTGATGAGCGCCGACAACGATCCCAAGGCGGTGCGCAACGGCGACTACCGCTTCAAGATGCCGCAGCCGATCCCGTCCTACCTGCTGGCGATCGCCGCCGGCGACCTGGTGTTCAAGCCGATCTCGGCGCGCTCGGGCGTGTGGGCCGAGCCGGCGATGGTCGACAAGGCGGCCAAGGAGTTCGAGGACACCGAGAAGATGATCGTGGCCGCCGAGACGCTGTACGGTCCGTACCGCTGGGGCCGCTACGACATGCTGGTGCTGCCGCCGTCGTTCCCGTTCGGCGGCATGGAGAATCCGCGCCTGACCTTCGCCACGCCGACGGTGATCGTCGGCGACAAGTCGCTGGTGTCGCTGATCGCGCACGAACTGGCGCATAGCTGGTCCGGCAACCTGGTGACCAACGCCAGCTGGAAGGACATCTGGCTCAACGAGGGCTTCACCACCTACGTGCAGGCGCGCATCACCGAGGCGTTGTACGGCCCCGAAGCGGCGGAGATGGAGCGCGAGATCGACCAGACCGACCTGCTCGCCGAACTGAAGGGCATGAGCCCGGCCGACCAGGCGCTGGCGCTGCCGGCGCTGACCGAGCGCGATCCGGACGAGGCGCTGAGCCAGGTCGCCTACGTCAAGGGCGCATGGTTCCTGCAGTTCCTGGAGCAGCGCTTCGGCCGCGACACCTTCGATCCGTTCCTGCGCGGCTGGTTCGACGACCACGCGTTCCAGAGCGCCAACACCGACCAGTTCGTCGAGTACCTGAAGACCCACTTGCTGCCCAAGAAGCCGAATGCGGTGACCGCGCAGGAACTGCATGCGTGGCTGGACGAGCCGGGCATTCCGGCGTTCGCGCAGAAGGCGCGTTCGCGCAACTTCGCCATGGTCGACACCGCGCGCATCGCCTGGACCGGCAGCGGCACGTTGCCGGGCAAGCAGGTGACCGACGCCTGGAGCACCCAGGAGTGGACGCGCTTCCTCAGCGGCCTGGGCGAGAAGCTGACCCCGTCGCAGCTCAAGCAGCTCGACGACGCCTACCACTTCACCGGCACCGCCAACGGCGAGATCGCCATGCGCTGGTATCCGCTGGCGATCCGCAGCGGCTACGTGGACGCGCGCCCGGCCGCCGGCGAGTTCATCGCCCGCGTCGGCCGCCGCAAGCTGATCCTGCCGATCTACGCCGAACTGGTGAAGACGCCGGACGGGCTCGCCTTCGCCGAAGAGGTGTTCGCCAAGGCCAAGCCCGGCTACCACCCGATCACCACGGTGTCGGTGCAGGAGATGCTGGACAAGGCCAAGGCAGGCAACACCGCGCACTGACGCGCGCCTGCTGCTGAAGACCGCGCACACGGCGCCGGGAGCGATCCCGGCGCCGTGTGCGTTTGCAAGGCCTGCATGGTGCGGCGGGCGCGCCATGCGGAAGCGGCGATCGCTGCAGCAGTTCGGTGCGCGCAGGTTGCGCCAGATGCTCGTGCGCGGCGTCGCCTGCGCGTCCTGCACGACGCGCGTCTGCCCAGTGCGGCGTTAACGAATTCCACACATGCCGCTGCTCGCGCGCAGCGACCCGTTGCCACGCATTCGCGATATCCTCGGCAGTCCCGATGGTCCCCGGTCCATGCGCGCATGACCCCGTTCGCCACCGCCTCCCTGCTCTCCGCTGCAAGAGCCATCGCCACGGCAGGACAGTGCCGATGCCGATGCGAGCGGAATCACCTGCGCGTGTCGAGGCGCTGCTGAGATGAGCGACGCGCATCCACTGTCCGGTTCCCTGCTGGCCGCGCTGCCCGATGCCCGCGGTGGCGAAATCTTCACCGAACTGCTGCGGCGCTCCGGTTGCCGCGTCGAGCGCATCGTCTCGCACGGGCAGACCACGCCGCAGGATGCGCCCTACCTGCAGGCGCACGACGAATGGGTCCTGCTGCTGCGCGGCAGCGCGCGGGTGGCGCTGTGCGAGTGCGAGTGCGAGGTCGCGCTGGCGCCGGGCGACCATCTGTTCATCCCGGCCGATACGCCGCATTGGGTGACCTTCACCGATCCCGGGCAGCCGACCGTGTGGCTGGCCCTCCATCTCGGCGAAGCCGACGTGGTGGCGTGAGCGCATGACTGGCCTGCGCGCTGCGGTGTCCCCATGGTGATGGCGACCCTGGTCTTGATGATGATGCTGCTGCTGGCTGGCGCCCTGGCGTTGCTGGTGTCGCTGCTGTGCGTGGCGCTCGTGGCGATGCCGATCGGGGCGCTGCTGGTGGCGCGCGATCCGTTCCTGCTGGTGCGCCTGGAGAGCCTGCGCCAGCGTCGCGGCAGCGGGCTGCGGCGGCGCCAGTCGCAGGTCGCCGGGCACACCTGGACCTATCTGGTGCGCGCCGCGGCCGATCCCGCCGCGCCGACCCTGCTGCTGGTGCATGGCTTCACCGGCAGCAAGGAGAACTGGCTGCCGCTGGCGCGCGCGCTGGGCACGCGCTATCACCTGGTGATCCCGGATCTGCCCGGCTGGGCCGAGAGCCAGCGCATCGCCGGGCAGGACTACGGCTTTGTGGCGCAGGCCGAGCGCGTGGCCGCGTTCGCCATGCAGTGCGCGCGCCGTGCGGGCAGCGAATGCGTGCTGCTCGGGCATTCGATGGGAGGCGGTATCGCGGCGCTGGCCGCGGCGCGCCATCCGGCGGTGTTCGACCGGGTCGGCCTGTTCAACGCCGCCGGCGTGCGCTTCGCCGACAACGTCTTCGGCCAGGCGGTGCTGGACGGGCACAATCCGTTCGCGGTGCACGATGCCGCATCGCTGCAGCGCTACATCGACACCGTGTTCCTGCTCGAGCGCGCCAAGCCGCGCATCCCGCGCTGGGCGGTGCCGGCGGTGGTGGCCTGGCGTCGCCGCGAGGCCGATTTCGAGCAGCAGGTGCTGGCGCGCATCGGCCGCGGCGAGGAGGCGTTCCTGCCGTTCGAGGAAGCCGCGCACATCCGCCAGCCGGCGCTGCTGCTGAACTGCGTGCAGGACGCGGTGATCGACGCCAGCGCGCTGGCGCTGTACGCGCAACGCCTGCCGCAGGCGATCCAGGTGCTGCTGGACGGCAGCGGCCACATGTCCATCGTCGAGAAGCCCGCCGAGGTCGCGCAGGCCATCGACACCCTGATCCAACGAGGAACCCCACGATGAAACGCATCCTGCTCGGCGCGCTGTGCGCCGTCGCCCTGGCCGCTTGCGGCGATCACGAGGCCGAGCGCAAGGCGCAGGCCGCGGCCGAAGCGCAGGCCAAGGCGCAGGCGGCCGACGACCTGGCCAAGCAGTACGACGCCGCGGTGAAGTCGGGCAACTGGGACCTGGCCCGGATCCACGGCGCGGCGCTGCTGCAGCAGTACCCCGGCTCGGACGCGGCCGAACGCATCCAGCCCGGCTACGCCGAGGTCAAGGCCAAGGGCGAAGCGGCGCGCGAGCTGCGGCGCATGCAGGCGGCCTGGCAGTACTCGCAGGTGCCGGCCGGCAAGGGCGTGCAGCGCTCGGCGATGCTGTACAGCCGCGACAAGGTCGATGTGGACGGCAGCGGGCCCAAGCCGGTGCAACTGGTGTTCCGCGACCATCCGGAATGGAAGCGCAGCGCCTACCTGGTGCTGCAGTCCGGCGATTTCCGCTGCGCCGGCGGCTGCAAGGTGGAACTGAAGGCCGACGACGCGCCGCCGCACGCGGCCGCGGCCTGGCGGCCCAAGACCGACGAGGCCATCGCCATGTTCATCAGCGACGACAAGGCGCTGTGGAAGCTGGCGCGCAAGACCACGGTGCTGCAGATCACCTTCCCGGTGAAGGCCGGCGGCACCCGCACCGCGGTGTTCGAGACCGGCGGCCTGGACGGCGCGCAGATGCCGGGCTGGGATTGAGCGCGATGCATGCCGCCATGCCACCGCCGGCCGAGGCGCTGTGCCAGGTGCGCCACTGGGTGTTCGACATGGACGGCACCCTGACCCGCGCCGTGCACGATTTCGCGCTGATCCGCCGCGAACTGCAGATCCCGCCGCAGGCCGACATCCTGCAGCACCTGGCGGCGCTGCCGGATGCGCAGCGCGCCAGCAAGCACGCCTGGCTGCTGGAGCACGAGCGCGTGCTTGCTCAGGAGGCCACCGCGGCCAACGGCGCGCCGGCGCTGCTGCGCACCCTGTACGCGGCCGATTGCCGGCTGGCGGTGCTCACCCGCAACGCGCGCGAGCTGGCGCAGCTGACCCTGGAAGAGATCGAGGTCGACGACCTGTTCGAGGACGTCACCATCCTCGGTCGCGACGAGGCGCCGCCCAAGCCGCATCCCGGCGGCCTGCTGCAGTTGGCCGAGCACTGGGGCGTGGCGCCGCAGGCACTGGCGATGGTCGGCGACCACGCCTACGACCTGCAGTGCGGGCGCCATGCCGGCGCCACCACCGTGCTACTGCATCCGGACAATCCCTGGCCGGCGCTGGCCGACCTGCATTTCGCCGATTGCGCCGCGCTGCTGGCGTGGTGGCAGGACCGCGTCGGGCCGCAGTCGCACTGACTGCTGCGCGGCGGCTGACCGCCGCCGCGCGCCGCACCCTCCTTGGCGAGATCGGTGCAGGCGTGCCGGATGCGCACTCCCCGTCGCGCGCCCCGCCGTGGTCATCCGTGTGCGCCAGTGTGGCAAGCGCAGCGATGGCGCAGGGTGTGCCACCGGCACATGTGCTCACACTGCGCCACGGCCGATGCAACCATGTGGCACAAAGTGTCACGTTTCCGAGACGCCTTCGACCGCGCTGGTGGGCGTCTCCGCGACGACAACCGGCGTCCTGATCCGTACCTCAAGGGATGTTGCATCGCAGCGCCGCGATGGCATGGACGTTGCTCGCATATACCCACGCTTCAGGTTCCGTGGCACACGCCGATAGGTGAAGTGACGCGGCTCTTCAACGAGGGGAGTAGAACGATGCACAGTCATTCACGTCGTACCCAGGCTTGTACGCTGCTCGCGCTGGCCACTGCGCTGGCATTGGCGGGTTGCAAGAAGCAGGAAGAGGCTTCGGCGCCGGCCGCACCGGCCGCCGCACAGCAGCCGCCGGCCGCCGCGCCGGCCGCGGTCGCCGATACCGACAGCGAGTTCGCCAGCAATGCCGCCAACCCGGACAACTGGGGCGGCATCGGCCGCGACTTCGGCCTGACCCGGCACAGCCCGCTGGCCGAGATCAACCGCGACAACGTCAAGAACCTGAAGATGTCGTGGGAGATGAAGACCGACGCCACCCGCGGCCATGAAGGCCAGCCGTTGGTGGTGGGCGGCACCATGTACATGGTCAGCGCCTATCCGAACAACGTGTTCGCGATCGACCTGTCGCAGGAAGACGCCGGCAAGGTGCTGTGGAAGTACACCCCGCAGCAGGACGAGCGCGCGGTGGCGGTGGCCTGCTGCGACACGGTCAACCGTGGCGCGTCCTACGCCGACGGCAAGGTGGTGTTCGGCAGCCTCAGCGGCGACGTGATCGCGCTCGATGCCAAGACCGGCAAGGAAGTGTGGAAGCAGAAGCTCGCCTATCCCGAGAAGGGCGAGACCATCACCATGGCCCCGATCATCGCCGACGGCAAGGTCGTGGCCGGCATCAGCGGCAACGAGTTCGGCGTGCGCGGGCGCGTGGCCGCGTACGCGCTGGCCGACGGCAAGCAGGCCTGGTCCTGCGAGGCCACCGGCACCGACAAGGACATCTGCCTCGGCCCGGACTTCAACAAGGCCAATCCGCAGCACGGCCAGCTCGGCGACCTCGGCCAGAAGACCTATCCCGACGAAGGCTGGAAGCGCGGCGGCGGCGCGGCGTGGGGCTGGTACAGCTACGACCCGAAACTCAAGCTGGTCTACTACGGTACCGGCAATCCGGGCCTGTGGAGCCCGTCGTACCGCTGCGGCAAGACCACGCAGAAGGAATGCGACACCGGCGAGTACGACAACAAGTGGTCGATGACCCTGTTCGCGCGCAAGATCGACACCGGCGAGGCGGTGTGGGGCTACCAGAAGACCCCGTTCGACCAATGGGACTACGACGGCGTCAACGAGCCGATCCTGGTCGACCTGACCATCGACGGCAAGCAGGTGCCGTCGGTCGTGCAGTTCGACCGCAACGGCTTCGCCTATGTGCTGGACCGCCGCGACGGCACCCTGCTGCGCGCCAACAAGTTCGTGCCGGCCAACTGGGCCGAGCGCATCGACATGAAGACCGGGCGCCCGGTCAAGGTCGCGGCGCACTCGCCGCTGGAACGCGGCCGCAAGGTCGAGGCGTTCCCGGCGGCGATGGGCGGCAAGGACCAGCAGCCGTGCTCGGTGGACCCGTCCAATTCGGCGGTGTTCTTCTGCGGCACCAACAATTGGCACATGGAGCTGGACCCGCAGGAGCGCGGCAACACCATGATGGGCCTGCCGTACGTGTTCGCCAACGTGTTGATGAAGCCGAACGAGCCGGGCGCGTTGGGCATCGTCAAGGCGTTCGACGTGGTCGAAGGCAAGTCCAAGTGGGAGATCAAGGAGAAGTTCCCGGTGTGGAGCGGCACCCTGGTCACCGATGGCGGGCTGGTGTTCTACGGCACGCTGGACGGCTGGTTCCGCGCGGTGGACAAGGACACCGGCAAGAAGCTGTGGGAGACCAAGCTGCCCTCGGGCATCATCGGCAACCCGATCGCCTACAAGGCCAACGGCCACCAGTACGTGGCGGTGTTCTCGGGCATCGGTGGCTGGATCGGCCTGCCGGTCGCCGCCGGCCTGGATCCGGGCGATCCGTACGGTGCGCTGGGTGCGGCCGGCCTTGCCTTCAGCAACGGCTTCGACAAGATCCCGTTGGGCGGTATGGTGCACACCTTCCGCATCGACGGCGCCGGCAAGA
>NZ_AQOJ01000485.1:0-10976 GCF_000364685.1 Xanthomonas sp. SHU 166 | reverse complement strand
TACGCGCTGGTGCTGGTGCTGCCGCCGCGCCAGCGCGAGGAAGCGCGGGCGCTGCTGGCGCGCGCCGTGGCGCTGGCCGCGCCGGGCGGCATGGTGGTGGCCTGCCAGGCCAACAACGAGGGCGCGCGCTCCGGCGAGGACGACCTGCAGCAATTGGCTGGACTCGGCGGCAAGCTGACCAAGCACCACTGCCGGGTGTACTGGACCGCGCCGCTGGACGGCGGCCACGACGCCGCGCTGCAGCAGCGCTGGGCGACGCTGGATGCGGTGCGGCCGATTCTCGACGGTCGCTTCCGCAGCCGCCCGGGCGTGTTCGCCTGGGATCGCATCGACCCGGCCTCGGCGCTGCTGGCCGAACACCTGCCCGCCGATCTGCGCGGCCGTGCCGCCGATCTCGGCGCCGGCTACGGCTACCTGTCGGCCGAACTGCTGGCGCGCTGCCCGCAACTGACCGCGCTGGACCTGTTCGAGGCCGACGCGCGCGCGCTGGCGCTGGCGCGCGCGAATCTGGCGCAGGCACCGGCCGGCCCGACGCTGGGCTTCCACTGGCACGACGTGACCACCGGACTGCCGGGGCAGTACGACGTCATCGTCAGCAATCCGCCGTTCCATGCGCCGGGGCGGATGGAGCGGCCGGACATCGGCCGGCGCTTCATCGCGGTGGCGGCGCAGGCGCTGGCGCCCGGCGGGCGGCTGTTCCTGGTCGCCAACCGGCATCTGCCCTACGAGGCGGTGCTCGACGCCAGCTTCGGGGAGACCGAGGTGCTCGCCACCCGCGACGGCTTCAAGCTGATCCACGCGGTGCGCAGCCGTGCCGGAGCGCGCCGATGAAACTGGTCAAGCACCTGGCCAACCTGGGCTACGGCAGCCGCAAGCAGGTGGCGCTGATGTTCCGCGAGGGCCGCATCACCGACGCCGAGGGCGAGGTGCTGTACGCCGACGATCAGGTGCCGCACGCCACGATCCGCGTCGACGGCGAGCCGCTGGACCCGCCGCCCGGGCTGATCCTGGCGCTGCACAAGCCGGTCGGCTACACCTGCTCGACCAAGGATCCGGGACGCATCGTCTACGACCTGCTGCCGCCGCGCTTCCGCCTGCGCTCGCCGCTGCTGTCCACGGTGGGGCGGCTGGACCGCGACACCAGCGGTCTGCTGCTGATGACCGACGACGGCGCGCTGCTGCATCGCATCGTCTCGCCCAAGGCGCGGTTGGCCAAGGTCTACGAGGCCACCCTGGCCGAGGACCTGCGCGGCGACGAGGCCGCGCAGTTCGCCAGCGGCACGCTGATGCTCGACGGCGAGACCACGCCGCTGCTGCCGGTGCAACTGGAGACGCTGGGGCCGCGGCAGGTGCGTGTGGCCCTGCACGAAGGCCGCTACCACCAGGTGCGGCGCATGTTCGCCGCCGTCGGCAACCACGTGGCCGCGCTGCACCGCAGCCGCATCGGCGGCTTCGGCTTGGACGATCTGCCCTCGGGGCAGTGGCGGGTGCTGGAGGCGGCGGACGTGGCGCGGTTGTTCGAGGGCCGGGATTAGGGCTTGGGGATTCGGGATTGGCAAAGGCGCGATGCTCCTCGCACCGCGGCGAATCCCGCTTTTACGAATCCCGAATCCCCAATCACGAATCCCGCTCCCCAACCGCCCGCTTCCAGCCCTCCAGCCCCAGCTTCTCCAGGGTCTGCAGATTGCGCTCGACGATCACGTCCGCGTCCGGGAAGGCGGCCACTGCGCGTTCCACGCTGTCCTCGCGCAGCAGGTGCAGGGTGGGGTAGGGCGCGCGGTTGGTGTAGTTGCCGATGTCGTCCGGTGCGGTGCCGGCGAACTGGTACTGCGGATGGAAACTGGCGACCTGCAGCACGCCCTGCAGGTCCAGCGCCTCGATCGCGGCGTCGGCGTTGTCGAGGAAGTCGTTGTAGTCGAGGAAGTCCTGCAGCACGTCCGGGTGCACGATCAGCGTGGTGTCGATCTGCTCGGCCGGGGTGTCGCGCAGCAGCACCAGTTCCTCGGCCAGCTGTTCGAGCAGTGCCTCGGGCGTACTCGCATCGCTGAGCACGAAACGCACCTGCTGCTTGACGTACACCGCCTTGGCGAACGGACACAGGTTCAGCCCGATCACCGCGCGCTCCAGCCATCGGCGGGTCAGGGCGATCGGGTCGTCGGAGGCGGGGGCAAGCGAGGTGGGAGGCATGGCGTCGGCGGCGGCGAAGGGGCGGCGCGCGTGGGCACGGGGCCGCGCGCGGCGGCCAGTGTATGCCGGATAGGCGCCGGTGGCCGGGGTTACGGTGCGTTCCAGCGGTTGTAGGACACGTCCAGCCACGGCGGATGCTCGGCATACATCTCGCGGATCAGTTGCTTGGTCAGTTCCACCAGGCCGGAGTCGTCGTTGCGGCGATAACTCATGATGATCGGCGAGGTGGCGTGTTCGTCGTCGATCAGGCGGTAATGCAGGTCGCTGCGCATCGACCGCGCCGAGGCCGGGATCAGGCAGATCCCGCTCTCGGCCGCGACCAGGCCCAGCGCGGTCTGCAGCTCGCGCACCTCCTGCAGTTCGCTGGGATGCGCGCCGTGATCCTGCAGCAGCGACAGCACCTGATCGGCGAAGCTGGGGCGCGGATGGCTGGGATAGAGCAGCAGCCGTTGCCCGGCCAGCGCCGCCGGCGGCAGCGGCGCGTCCTCCGCGGCCAGCGGGTGTTCCATCGGGATCGCCGCGACCAGGCGCTCCTCGCGCAGGACCAGGCGTTCGACATGCTGGTCGCTGCTGCGCACGCGGCCGAAGCCCAGGTCGATGCGGCCTTCCTTCAGCGCTTCCACCTGCTGGCTGGACATCAGCTCGACCAGGCGCACTTCCAGGTCCGGTCGCGCCTGGCGCAGGCGCCGCACCACCGTGGGCAGACCGCCGTACAGGGTGGAGGCGACGAAGCCGATCGAGGCCACGCGGCGCTCGCTGCGGCCGAGCCGGCGCGCGGCCTCGGTCATCTGCTCGACCCTGCCCAGCACCTGCAGCGCTTCCTCGTAGAACAGCCGTCCGGCGTCGGTGAGACGCAGCGGGCGGCTGCGCCGCACCAGCAGCGGCACGCCCAGTTGCTGTTCGATCTGCTGGATCTGCCGGCTCAGCGGCGGTTGCGCGATATGCAGGATTTCTGCGGCACGGGTGAAGTTGCGTTCGCGGGCGACGGCCACGAAGTAGCGGAGTTGACGCAGATCCATAGACGCTCGCTGTGGCGGAAAGTTACATGACATTCAAAGTATGCTGTGCTGCAGCAAATCATGAACGTCTAGGTTTCCCGCCATACTATATCTTCAGGGTATGAAATGGTGCTGCATTCAGTCTTGGACGGCAGTGCCGTGCCGGGCCAAGAATCGGCGCCATGTCACCGCACCCCACCACCGCCACCGTCGAACGCGTCGAGACGCTGCTGCTCGACCTGCCCACGATCCGCCCGCATCGCCTGTCGATGGCGACCATGCGCGGACAGACCCTGATGCTGGTACGCGTGCATTGCAGCGACGGCATCGTCGGGCTGGGCGAGGGCACCACCATCGCCGGGCTGGCCTACGGCGCGGAGAGCCCGGAGGGGATGCAACTGGCGATTGACCGCTACATCGCGCCGCTGCTGGTCGGTGCCGACGCCAGTGCGGTGCAGGCGCTGATGCAGCGTGTCGGCAGCATGGTCAAGGGGAACCATTTCGCCAAGTGCGCGATCGAGACCGCGCTGCTGGACGCGCAGGGCAAGCGGGTCGGACTGCCTGTGTCCGAACTGCTGGGCGGGCGCCAGCGCCAGCGCCTGCCGGTGGCGTGGACCCTGGCCTCCGGCGACACCGCGCGCGACCTCGACGAGGCCGAGCGCATGCTCGACGCGCGCAGGCACAACGTGTTCAAGCTGAAGATCGGCACGCGAGCGGTGGCCGAGGACGTGGCGCACGTGGCCGCGATCAAGCGCGCGCTGGGCGCGCGCGCCGCGGTGCGCGTGGACGTGAACATGGCCTGGAGCGAGACCGAGGCGGTGCGTGCGCTGCCGGCGCTGGCCGATGCCGGCTGCGAACTGGTGGAGCAACCGGTGGCGTCGCTGGCATCGATGCGGCGGCTGATGCGCCGCTTCCCGATCGCGTTGATGGCCGACGAGATGCTGAGCGGCCCGGAAAGCGCCTTCGAGGCGGCGCGACGCGGCGCGGCCGACGTATTCGCCGTGAAGATCGAGCAGTCCGGCGGCCTGTACGCCGCGCAGAAGGTCGCGGCCATCGCCGATGCCGCCGGCATCGGCCTGTACGGCGGGACGATGCTGGAAGGGGCGATCGGCACGATCGCTTCGGCCCATGCCTTCGCCACCTTCGCCAACCTGCAATGGGGCACCGAGCTGTTCGGTCCCTTGTTGCTGACCGAGGAGATCCTCGCCGAGCCGCTGCGCTACGAGGATTTCCAACTGCACTTGCCGTGCGGACCAGGCCTGGGCATCGCCCTGGACGAGGCACGGGTGGACGCGCTGCGCCGCGATCGCCGCCGCATCGTGATGCCGGTGGCTACCGGCGTGGAGGAATGAACATGTTGTTTCACGTGAGCATGGAAGTGAACCTGCCCGGCGACATGCCGACCGAGCGTGCCGAGCAGCTCAAGCGCGACGAAAAGGCGCGTTTCCAGCAGCTGCAGCGCAGCGGCCAGTGGCGCCATATCTGGCGGGTGGTCGGGCAGTACGCCAACGTCAGCATCTTCGACGTGGCCGACAACGCCGAACTGCACGCGCTGCTGCTGTCGCTGCCGTTGTTTCCCTACATGCGCATCGCGGTCACCCCGCTGTGCCGCCATCCCTCGTCGCTGTACGAGGACGATCGCTAGTCCCGCACCACGGGCGCTTCCTCGGGAGGGGAACGTCTCAAGGCAGCCAACGCAACCATGAGCAGAGAAGGAACCAGACGATGAGCGTCAAGATTTTCGAGACCCCGGAGGTGCAGGCGTTCCTGCGCACGGTCAGCGGCCTGGAGCAGACGGCCGGCGACGCGCGCGTGAAACGGATCGTGCATCGCGTGCTGTCGGACCTGTTCAAGGCCATCGACGATCTGGATGTCACGCCCGACGAGTACTGGAGCGCGATCGCCTGGCTCAACGACCTGGGCGCGGCAGGGCAGGCCGGGCTGATCTCGCCCGGGCTGGGCCTGGACCACTTCCTGGATCTGCGCCTGGACGCCATCGACGCGCAACTGGGCATCGACAATCCGACGCCGCGGACCATCGAAGGACCGCTGTACGTGGCCGGCGCGCCGGTGGCGCACGGCTTCGCCCGGCTCGACGACGGCAGCGACGAAAACGGCCATCCGCTGATCATGCATGGCACCGTGTACGGCGCCGACGGTCGTCCGTTGCCCGGCGCCAGCGTCGAGGTCTGGCACTGCGACACCCGCGGCTTCTATTCGCACTTCGACCCCACCGGCAAGCAGGCGCCGTTCAACATGCGCCGCACGATCATCGCCGATGCTCAAGGCCGCTACCGCTTCCAGAGCATCGTGCCCAAGGGCTACGGCGTGCCGCCGGGCAGCCCGACCGAACGCCTGCTGTTCGCGCTCGGCCGCCATGGCCAGCGTCCGGCGCACATCCACTTCTTCGTCGGCGCCGACGGCCACCGCAAGCTGACCACGCAGATCAACATCGCCGGCGACCCGCTGGTCAACGACGACTTCGCCTACGCCACCCGCGATGGCCTGGTGCCGGATCTGGTGGAACGCAGCGACGAGGCCAGCATCCAGGCCAACGGCCTGAGCGGCCCGTTTGCCGAGATCCAGTTCGATTTCCGCCTCACCGCACTGGTGGAAGGCGTGGACAACCAGGCCAATCCGCTGCGCCGCCGCGTCGCCGCCTAGTTTCCGCCGCGTCACGGGGCACGCTGCGCGTCGCCCCGTGCCGGTCACTGCCGCGGCCTGCGGTTGCCAACGCAGGCCGCCGCCATTCTCACAGGAGACACCCCCATGTCTGCCGTCATCGCCCCTGCGGCCGCGCTCGACACCCTGCTCGCCAATGCCGTGCAGGACGATCCCGCCGCGGGACAGTTCCGCTGCCGTCGCGAGATCTTCACCAGCGCCGATCTGTTCGAACTGGAAATGAAGCATCTGTTCGAGGGCAACTGGATCTATCTGGCGCACGAGAGCCAGATCCCCGCGCCGAACGACTACTACAGCACCTACATCGGCCGTCAGCCGGTGGTGATCACCCGCGACAAGCACGGCGAACTGCACGCGGTCATCAACGCCTGCGCGCATCGCGGCGCGATGCTGTGCCGGCGCAAGCACGGCAACAAGGGCAGCTTCACCTGTCCGTTCCATGGCTGGACCTTCTCCAATACCGGCAAGCTGCTCAAGGTCAAGGACGAGAAGACCACCCAGTACCCGCCGCAGTTCGGCCAGGACGGCAGCCACGATCTCAAGCGCGTGCCGCGCTTCGAGAGCTACCGCGGCTTCCTGTTCGGCAGCCTGCGCGAGGACGTGGCGCCACTGCACGAGTTCCTGGGGCAGACCCGGATCATCATCGACCAGATCGTCGATCAGGCGCCGCAGGGGCTGGAAGTGCTGCGCGGCAACTCGTCCTATGTCTACGACGGCAACTGGAAGCTGCAGATGGAGAACGGCTGCGACGGCTACCACGTCAGCACCGTGCACTGGAATTACGCCGCCACCATGAGCCGGCGCAAGCAGGAAGGCACCCCGGCGGTCGATGCCGGCAGCTGGAGCAAGAGCGTCGCCGGCGTGTACGGCTTCGAGAACGGCCACATCCTGCTGTGGACCAAGACCATGAACCCGGAAGTGCGCCCGGTGTACGCGCAGCGCGAGGAACTGGCGCAGCGCCTGGGCGCCGACCGCGCCGCGTTCATCGTCGAGCAGACGCGCAACCTGTGTCTGTATCCGAACCTGTTCCTGATGGACCAGTTCTCCACGCAGATCCGCGTGGTCAGGCCGCTGGACGTGGACAAGACCGAGGTCAGCATCTTCTGCTTCGCGCCCAAGGGCGAAAGCGCGCGCGACCGTGCGCTGCGCATCCGCCAGTACGAGGATTTCTTCAACGTCTCGGGGATGGGCACCGCCGACGACCTGGAGGAGTTCCGCGCGTGCCAGGCCGGCTACGCCGCCGGCGCGGCGCCGTGGAACGATCTCAGCCGCGGCGCGCCGTTGTGGATCGACGGCCCCGACGAGAATGCGCGGCGGATGGGACTGGCGCCGCTGCTGTCGGGCGAGCGCAGCGAGGACGAAGGCCTGTTCGTGCGCCAGCACGCATACTGGGCGGAGGCGATGCGCGAGGCGATCGCACGCGAACGCGAGGGTACGGCATGAGCACCGACTACCAGACCATCTGCGCCTTCCTGTACCGCGAGGCGCGCCTGCTCGACGACCGCCAGTGGGACGAGTGGCTGACCCTGTACGCCGAGGACGCGGTGTACTGGATGCCGGCCTGGGACGACGACGACCGCCTCACCGACGATCCGCAGTCGCAGATCTCGCTGATCTACTACGCCGATCGCTCCGGGCTGGAGGACCGCGTGTTCCGCATCAAGACCGAGCGCTCCGGCGCCTCCACGCCGGAGCCGCGCACCAGCCACAACCTGAGCAACATCGAGGTGCTGTCCGAGCACGGGCAGGACATCGAGGTGCGGCACAATTTCCACACGCTCAGCCATCGCTACAAGGTCACCGACCAATTCTTCGGCACGGTGACGCTGACCCTGCGCCGGCAGGACGACGCGCTGCGCATCGCGCGCAAGACCATCGTGCTGAAGAACGATTACATCCGCCAGGTCGTCGACGTCTACCACGTCTGATCGGCACGCACCTGCGAGCAACCGCCATGTCCTATCGCATCGCGCTGAATTTCGAAGACGGCATCACCCGCTTCATCGACTGCAACGACGGCGAGACGGTGCTCGACGCCGCCTTCCGCCAGCGCATCAACCTGCCGATGGATTGCGCCGACGGCGTGTGCGGCACCTGCAAGTGCCGCGCCGAACGTGGGCGCTACGATCTGGGCGAGGACTACATCGAGGACGCGCTCAGCGCCGATGAAGCCGCCGCCGGCATGGTCCTGACCTGCCAGATGCGGCCGCAGTCGGACTGCGCCGTGGCGGTGCCGGCGACCTCGCTCGTCTGCAAGACCGGGAGCGTGCACTTCCAGGCCACGGTGGCGGCGGTGGTCGCGCATGCCGACGCCGCGCTGGAACTGACCCTGGAGACGATCGGCCCGGCGCCGGCCTTCCTGCCCGGCCAGTACGTCAACATCGCCGTGCCCGGCAGCGGCCAGTTGCGCGCGTATTCCTTCAGTTCCGCGCCGGGTGCGTCCACGCTGACCTTCCTGATCCGGCGCGTCCCCGGCGGCCTGATGAGCGCCTACCTGGACGCGGCCACGCCGGGACAGGTCCTGGACCTCAACGGCCCGCTGGGCAGCTTCTACCTGCGCGAGATCACCCGGCCGCTGCTGTTGCTGGCCGGCGGCACCGGCCTGGCGCCGTTCCTGTCGATGCTGGCGCAATTGCAGGCCAGCGGCTGCGCGCATCCGGTGCATCTGATGTACGGCGTGACCCGCGGCGCCGACCTGGTGCTGCTGGAGCGCCTGCAGGCGCTGGCCGAGCAGGCCGACTGGTTCACGTTCGATACCTGCGTGGTCGATCCGGCGGCGGCGCATCCGCGCACCGGCTACGTCACCGAGCACCTGCCTGCGCACGCCCTGCACGGCGGCGACGTGGACGTGTACCTGTGCGGACCGCCGCCGATGGTCGAAGCGGTGCGCACGCATTTTTCCGGCATCGGGCTGGTTCCGGCCGCCTTCCACTACGAGAAGTTCACCCCCAGCGCCGTGGCGCCGGTGCAGGAACGGGCCGCATGAGCGCGCGTTTCGCCGGCAAGGTGGTGGTGGTCACCGGCGCGGCGCAGGGCATCGGCCTGCGCGTGGCCGAGCGTGCCGCCGCCGAGGGCGCACGGCTGGTGCTGGTGGACCGCGCCGCCCATGTCGCCGAACTGTCCCAGGCACTGGCGCCGGCCGAAGTCGCCACGCTGGTGGCCGACCTGGAACACTACGAGGAGAACGCGCGGGCGATGCAGTTCGCGCAGGCGCAGATGGGCCGCATCGACGTGCTGGTGAACAACGTCGGCGGCACCATCTGGGCGCAGCCGTACCAGGAATACACCCCGGCGCAGATCGAGGCCGAGGTGCGGCGCTCGTTGTTCCCGGCGCTGTGGGGATGCCGCGCGGCGCTGCCGTACATGATCGCGCAGGGCGGTGGGGCGATCGTCAACGTCTCCTCCATCGCCACCCGCAGCATCCATCGCGTGCCGTACGGCGCGGCCAAGGGCGGGGTCAACGCGCTGACCGCGTGCCTGGCGTTCGAGCACGCCGCGCATGGCATCCGCGTCAACGCGGTCGCCCCGGGCGGTACCGAGGCGCCGCCGCGGCGGGTGCCGCGCAATGCCGATGCGCAGAGCGCGCAGGCGCAGGCCTGGTATCAGCAGATCGTCGCGCAGACCGTGGAATCGAGCCTGATGAAACGCTACGGCACGCTCGACGAGCAGGCCGCGGCGATCCTGTTCCTGGCCTCGGACGAGGCTTCCTACATCACCGGGACGGTGCTGCCGGTGGGCGGCGGCGACCAGGGATGATCCACCCGCCCGGCCCGCCGTGCGCGCGTCGCCGCGGCCTGTCGCCACGCACCGGCGGCGCCCACTGACCCCCGTGTCCTCACCTCTGTCCTTTCCTGGAGCGAACGCCATGCAGTCCCCTCTCTTCGACCCTTCGCGGCTGGCGCCGGACGTGCTGGCGGTGTTGCAAGGCATGGCCGCCAGCGGCGCGCCCCCGCTGGAGACCCTGCCGATCCCGCAGCTGCGCCAGGCCTACGGTCAGATCGGCGCGCTGCTCGGCGGCACGCCGTTGCCGGTGGCCGAGGTCCGTGCGCTGACCGCCACGGGGCCGGCCGGTCCGATCCCGCTGCGCCTGTATCGGCCGGTCAGCGCGCCGCAGGCCACCGCGGCCATCGTCTATCTGCACGGCGGCGGCTGGAGTGCCGGCGATCTGGACACCCACGATCCGGTCTGCCGGCGCCTGGCGCAGGCGGCCGCGTGCGCGGTGGTGGCGGTGGACTACCGGCTGGCGCCGGAACATCCGGCCCCGGCCGGCCCGCAGGACGTGGTCGCGGCGATCGCCTGGCTGGCGGCGCACGCCGGCGAGCTGGGCCTGGATGCCGGCCGCCTGGCCGTGGCCGGCGACAGCGCCGGCGGCAGTCTGGCGGCGGTGGCCTGTCAGCAGTTGCGCGGCAGTGCGGTGGCGCTGCGCGCGCAGGCGCTGTTCTATCCGAGTACGGATCTGTCGCCGGCATCGCAGGACTTTGCGGCGCGCCACGAGAACGCGCATGTGCCGCCGCTGACGCTGGCGGTGATGCAGGCGATGTCGGCGCCGTTCGTGGCCGAGTACGACCCCAGCGACAGCCGGCTGTCGCCGCTGCGCGCGGCCGATCTGCGCGGACTGCCACCGGCCTTGATCTACACCGCCGCCTGCGACGTGCTGCGCGACGACGGCCGCCACTACGCCGATGCCCTGCGCACGGCCGGGGTGGCGGTGGAGTACGTCGAACTGCCGGGCATGGTGCACGGCTTCGTCGAAATGGCCGGCGTGCTGCCGGCCGCCGTGCGCGCCATCGAACATGCCGCCGCCTTCCTGAGCGCGCGACTGGCATGACCGGCAACCCCGATTCCCAGGAGAACACCCGCATGAACGATACGCTTTTGCTGCAGCACGATTTTTGGCACGGAGCGCTTTTCACCGGTCAGTGGCAGGCCGCCACCGAGAGCGCGGAGGCGATCGCGCCGGCCAGCGGAGAGCAGCTCGGCCGCGTCGGCCTGGCTGGCCCGGCGCAGGTCGCGGTCTCGGCCGCCGCCGCTGCGCAGGCGCAACGCGGCTGGGCCGCGGCGCCGTATGCGCAACGCGCGCAGGTACTGCGCCAGGCCGCGCAACTGGCC
>NZ_AQOJ01000484.1:0-16228 GCF_000364685.1 Xanthomonas sp. SHU 166 | reverse complement strand
ATCGCCGATTGGCTGGTGCGCGAGAGCGGTTCCACCCAAGGCAAGGCCGGCTTCGAAGCGGCCCTGTGCGCCACCGCCCTGCACGAAGCGGCGGCGCTGCCGTCGCGCAGCGCCGGCGAGGTGCTGCCCTCCGCGGCGGGGCGCCTGAGTCTGGCGCGGCGCCGTCCGCTGGGCGTGGTCGGCGTCATCGCGCCGTTCAATTTCCCGCTGTACCTGGCCATGCGCGCGGTGGCGCCGGCGCTGGCGCTGGGCAACGCGGTGGTGCTCAAGCCCGATCCGCGCACCGCGATCTGCGGCGGCGCGGTCATCGCGCGGCTGTTCGAACTGGCCGGCCTGCCGGCCGGCGTGCTGCACGTGCTGCCCGGCGATGGCGGCGCCGGCGCCGCACTGACCGCCGATCCGCACGTGGCGATGATCCAGTTCACCGGTTCCACCGCGGCCGGGCGCAAGGTCGGCGAGGCGGCCAGCCGTCATCTGAAGAAGGTGTCGCTGGAACTGGGCGGCAAGAACTCGCTGATCGTGCTCGACGATGCCGACCTGGATCTGGCGATCGCCAACACCGCCTGGGGCGCGTATCTGCACCAGGGCCAGATCTGCATGTCCGCCGGCCGCGTGCTGGTGCAGCGCGCACTCTACCCGCAGTTCGTCGAGCGGCTGGCGGCCAAGGCCAGGAGCCTGAGCGTCGGCGACCCGGCCAGCGGCGAGGTCGCGCTCGGCCCGTTGATCGATGCGACCCAGCGCGATCACGCCGCGCGCCTGGTCGCGGCCGCGCGCGAGGCCGGTGCCACCGTCGCCGCCGGCGGCGGCTACCGCGACCTGTTCTTCGAGCCCACCGTGCTCAGCGACGTCACCCCCGACAACCCGGCCTTCCGCGAGGAGATCTTCGCTCCGGTGGCGGTGGTGGTGCCGTTCGACACCGATGCCGAGGCCGTCGCCCTGGCCAACGACACCGAGTACGGGCTGTCGATGGCGGTGCTGTCGGCCGACGTCGGCCGCGCAATGGCGCTGGGCGAGCAGTTGCGCACCGGCCTGCTGCACATCAACGACCAGACCGTCAACGACGAGGTGGTCAATCCGTTCGGCGGCGTCGGCGCCTCCGGCAACGGCAGCAGCATCGGCGGCCCGGCGAACCTGGAAGAGTTCACCCAGTGGCAGTGGTTGACCGTCAAGGGCGCAGCGCCCGCCTATCCGCTTTGAACCCCAGGAGACAGTGCGATGAACGCAGCAACCGATAAACGCGAGATCACCGTGGCGGTCGCGCACGCGCCGCAACAGCCCTTCACCATCGAGCAGGCGCGCATCCGCGCGCCGCAGGACGACGAGGTGCTGGTGCGGGTGGTGGCCACCGGCCTGTGCCACACCGACCTGATCGTGCGCGATCAGTACTACCCGGTGCCGCTGCCGGCGGTGCTCGGCCATGAGGGCGCCGGCGTGGTCGAAGCGCTGGGTCCCAACGTCAAGAGCCTGCAGGTCGGCGACCACGTGGTGCTCACCTATGGCGCCTGCGGCCACTGCAATCCCTGCGATGGCGGGCATGCCGCGTATTGCCAGGAGTTCTTCCCGCGCAACTTCGGCGGTGCCGACGCGCATGGCCATACCGCCATCGAGGATCTGCACGGGCAGCCGCTGCACGACCACTTCTTCGCCCAGTCCTCGTTCGCCACCTATGCGCTGGCGCGCGAGAACAATGCGATCAGGGTGTCGCGCGAGGCGCCGCTGGAACTGCTCGGCCCGCTGGGCTGCGGCATCCAGACCGGAGCCGGCGCGGTGATCAATGCGCTGAAGGTGCGTCCTGGCAGCAGCTTCGTGGCGATCGGCGCCGGTGCGGTCGGACTCAGCGCGGTGATGGCCGCGCACGTGGCCGGCGCCGCCTGCATCATCGCCGTGGACGTGGTGCCGTCGCGGCTGGCGCTGGCCAAGGAACTGGGCGCCACGCACGTGATCGACAACCGCGAAGGCGATCTGGTGGAAGCGGTGCGCGCGATCACCGGCGGCGGCGCCGACTTCGCGCTCGAATCCACCGGGCGTCCGCAGTTGCTGGAGGCGGGCATCGAAGCGTTGGCCAGCCTGGGCACGATCGGCGTGGTCGGCGCACCCAAGCTCGGCACCATGGCCGGTTTCGACGTCAACAACCTGCTGCTGGGCGGACGCAGCATCCGCGGCATCGTCGAGGGCGACAGCGTGCCGCAGGTGTTCATTCCGCAACTGGTGACGCTGTACCAGCAGGGCCGCTTCCCGTTCGACAAGCTGGTGAAGTTCTATCCGTTGAGCGACATCAACCAGGCCGCCGCCGACAGCAGCAGCGGCATCACCCTCAAGCCGATCCTGCGCATGGCCAGCTGAGCCTTGCGCTGGCGACGGCGCTGCCGTCGCGCGTGTCCCCGCAGCAGGCGTCGCGCCTGCCTCGGCACCGACGTCGCCACACGCTGCCGTGGGCGATGCCGGTGCCGTTTTTTTTGATCGCGCCCTCGCCGTGCGCGTTCGCCGGCATCCTGCCTGCCTCGGCCGAGACGCGGGAGGCCGGCGCGCGTGCCAGGCTGCGCCGCAGTGCAGCGCCCGAGCGGTGTCTGCGTTGCCCTCCTTGCGTTGCCGGACCGCACCGCCGCCCGATGAAGCCCGTGCCGTGTAGCGCCGCGCGCCGCTGCGCTGCGCGTGCCTGGCTGTCTGTGCGCTGCGGCGCGCGGGGTGTCCAGTGGCATGCAGACACTGGCATGCGCAAGCTTGCCGAGGCGGCGCAGAGCGCGTGTGCGTGCGCGTCCAGGCGTTGGCGTTTGCGCAAGCGATGCGGGCGTGCGCCTGCGACGACGCTGCCGCTGCGTCGGCATGCACGCCATCGAACGCGCATGTTGCATCGCGGAAGATCCAGTGCTAGCGCGCATCGCGCGATGAACATACCAGCAGGGTATGAAACGAGACTGACATGGTCTTGGACGCCTGGTGTGATGCGGGGCAGTGTCGGACGCATGGATGCATCGCCGAGGTCAGTCGTCTCCTGCTTCGATCGTCGCGAGCGTCCGTACGGGTCGCGCGCACGGTCTTGCGTTCGCGTCGTACCGCGTCGCCGTGTCGGCCAACGCGTGCACAAAGGATGAGTGCCGTTTCCAACATCCCGCGCTGCCGGTCGTCACGACGGCAGTGCGGACCCCGCGTGCCGCCGGTCGGCGGCCGCACCCACGCATCGGCTCGGAGGGAGGGCTCGATCATGCAGCAGTTCGCACATCCAATGCGCCGCAGGGCGCAACGACAGGGCACGCCACGCTGGACCACGCTGCTGTGGACCGTGGCGGCGGTTTCGGGTGGTGCCGCCGCCAACAACGGCGTCGCCTTGCCCGGCTACGGCGCGCAGACCCAGGGCCTGGCCGGCACCTCGATCGCGTTGCCGCTGGACGCGGCGGCGTCCGCCAACAACCCGGCCGGCATGGGCGCGGTCGGCGACCGCATGGACGCCGACCTCACCTTGATCGCGGCGCCGGTGCGCGCGCAGGTCGGCCCCAACCGCTACGGCGACGATGCGCTGGTTCCGGTGCCCACCGCCGGCTACAACCATCAACTCAACGACGACCTGAGCCTGGGGGTGTCGGTATTCGGCCACGGCGTCGCGCTGGACTACGGCGCTCCGGTGTATGGCAGCCACAACACCCTGTCCAAGCTGCAGCAGGTGGTGTTCGCGCCGACCCTGGCCTGGCGCGTGGGCGAGCACCAGTACCTGGGCATCTCGCCGCGGCTGGCCTACCAGCGCTTGCACGTCGCCGGCCTGGAGGGGGTCGGCTTCCAGTCGGCCGGGGCCGATGCGGCCTACGGGTACGGTGTCGCCGTGGGCTGGTACGGCCAGCTCGCGCCGCGCCTGAGCGCCGGCGTCACCTGGTCCAGCCGCATCCGCTTCGGCCAGATGCAGCGCTACCGTGCGCTGCTGCCGGAAGGCCGTCTGAACATGCCGCAGCAGGCCGGTGTCGGTCTGGCCTGGCAGGCCAGCGATGCGCTGACCGTGGCGGCCGACTGGCTGTGGATCGACTGGGCCGGCGAGCGCTCCTACGGCAATCGCGTCGATGAGGGCGGCGCGTTCGGCGATCCGAACGGTCCGGGCTTCGGCTGGCGTAGCCAGCGCGTGTTCCGCCTGGGGGCCGACTACCGCCTCAACGATGCCTGGTCGCTGCGGGCCGGCTATTCCCGCGGCAGCCGCCTGATCCCCGACAGCCAGGCGCAGTTGGCCGTGCTGGCGCCGCTGGCGCAGTACAGCCACTACGCGCTGGGCGCGACCTGGCGGCTGTCGCCGCAGCTGTCGCTGACCGGCAGCGTCACCCATGCGCCGGGCGGTTCGGTCGCCAGCGGCGGCGTGCAGGCCGGGACCCGCGACCTCACCTATCTCACTTTCGGCCTCGGCTGGACCTTCCGCTGAGCCACACGGAGACGACCCCATGCAAACCTATCTGTTGCTGCACGGTTCCTGGCACGACGGCCACGCCTGGGACGGCGTCGCCGCCCATCTGCGCGCGCACGGCGTGCAGGTGCACGCACCGACCATCGCCGGGCATGGCCCCGGCGCCGACAAACGCGTCTCGCATGCCGACTGCGTGGCTTCGGTGGTGGACTACGTGCGCCGCCACGACCTGCGCGATCTGGTCGTGCTCGGCCACAGCTGGGGCGGCAGCATCGTCCAGCGCCTGGCCGAGGAGGAGCCGGAGCGCTGCAAGCGGCTGATCTTCCACAACGCCTTCGTGCTGCGCGACGGCGAGGCGCTGTTCGACCTGTTGCCGCCGCACTACCAGGCGCTGTGGAAGAACGCGGTCGATGCCGACGGCGGCATCATGCTGCCGTTTCCGATCTGGCGCGACGGCTTCATCGGCGACGCCGACCTGGCGCAGGCGCAGCAGGCGTACGCGCAGTTGAGTCCGACCCCAGCGCGCAGCCATTTCGACGCGGTACCGCTCAAGCGTTTCCACGAGCTGCAGATCCCGCGCAGCTGGCTCTATGCCACCGACGATGTGGCATTGCCGCCGGGCGAGTACGGCTGGCATCCGCGGCTGAGCGCGCGCCTGGGCGGCTACCGTCTGGTCAGCCTGCCGGGCAGCCACGAAGTGTGTTTCAGCGCGCCTGCGCTGCTGGCCGAGAAAATCCTGCTGGCTGGCCGCGACTGACATTCCCCACCGGAGACTCCAGATGAATCCTGCATCCCCCCTGCGCATCGGCATCGTCGGCGGCGGCATCGCCGGCGTCGGTCTGGCCCTGGGCCTGTGCCGGCACCGCCATCTCGACGTGCAACTGTTCGAATCGGCGCCGGCCTTCGGCGAAATCGGCGCCGGCGTCTCGTTCGGCCCCAATGCGGTACGCGCGCTGGCCGGCCTGGGCATGGGCGAGCCCTATGCCGAACTCGCCGACCGCACCCCCGCCCCATGGCAGGACGTCTGGTTCGAATGGCGCCGCGGCGAGGACGCGCGGCTGCTGGGCCAGACCCTGGCGCCCGGCGTCGGCCAGTCGTCGGTGCACCGCGCCGACTTCCTCGATGCGTTGGCCACCCGCCTGCCGTTCGGGCTGGCCAGGTTCGGCAAACGCGCAGTCGCCGTGGAGCAGGACGCCGACGTGGCGCGCGTGCGCTTCGCCGACGGCAGCCAGTACGAAGGCGACGTGCTGATCGCCGCCGACGGCATCAAGTCCGCCATGCGCGGCGAAGTGCTGCGTGCGCTCGGCCATGCACCGGCCGAACCGCGTTTCACCGGCACCTGCGCCTATCGCGGCCTGATCGACGCCGCGCGGCTACGTGCCGCTTTCGCCGCCCGCGGCGTGGACGCGCACCTGGTCGACGTGCCGCAGATGTTGCTGGGCCTGGACGCGCACATCCTGACCTTCCCGGTGAAGCAGGGAAGGCTGATCAACGTGGTCGCCTTCGTCTCCGACCGCAGCGAGCCGGCGCCGCAATGGCGCGCTGGCCAGGCCTGGGTACGCGAGGCCAGCCGCCGCGAGATGCTGGAGGCGTTCGCGCACTGGGGCGAGGCGGCGCGTACGCTGCTGGAGTGCATCGACACGCCCACGCACTGGGCGCTGCACGATCTGGCCGAGCTGCCCGGCTATGTGCATGGGCGGCTGGCGCTGATCGGCGATGCCGCGCACGCGATGCTGCCGCACCAGGGCGCCGGCGCCGGGCAGGGCCTGGAGGATGCCTATCTGCTGGCGCAACTGCTGGCCAGGCCTGGCCTGACGCGCGGCGATCTGCCGGCCCTGCTGCAGGTCTACGAGCGCCTGCGCCTGCCGCGCGCCTGCCGCGTGCAGCGCACCTCGCGCGAGGCCGGCGAGCTGTACGAACTGCGCGATCCGCAGGCCGGCGCCGACGATACGCGGCTGGCGCAGACGCTGGCGCAGCGCTTCGACTGGATCTGGACGCACGACCTGGAAGCCGAAGTGGCGCAGGGGCGGAGAATGCTGGCCGCGGGCGTCACCGCGGGTGCCTAGCAAGAAATTGCGGCGCTAGGCGTCCGCGTCCCGGCGCGGAGGCGGGAGTGCCGTTGCGTGGTGTCGTCTCGTTCCGATGCGGAGTGCGTCGCTTTCGCATGGCTGCAATGGCCGGGATGCGCTCGCGTGGTCATGCCGGCATGCCTGCTTGCGCAGGCCGGACGGCATGCGCAGGTCGCGACATGGGCGTATCGCCTGTCTGCCGTGCCGCCCTGCAAGGCGAGGCGATGCGCAGCCGTGTGCACTCACGCATCGTGGCGACGATATCGCGCGGTCGACTGCAGAACGACCATCGCCACGCGGTGGTCGTCCTGCACCCTCGCACCGGCATGGCGATGACGCGCGAGGCGTTTGCGCGGCGGCTTCAGTCGCGGAAATTGTCGAACTGCAGCGGCAGCTCGAAATCGCTCTTCTTCAGCAGCGCGATCGCATCCTGCAGGTCGTCGCGCTTCTTGCCGCTGACCCGCAGCTTGTCGCCGTTGATCTGCGCTTCCACCTTGAGCTTGGCTTCCTTGAGCGTGGCCACGATCTTCTTGCCCAGCTTCTGTTCGATGCCCTGCTTGACGGTGATCTTCTGCCGCGCGCCGGCGAGGTTGGTCTCCACGTCGCCGAACTCCAGGCAACGGACGTCGATGCCGCGGGCCAGCAGGCGCGCGCGCAGGATGTCGGTCATCTGCTTGACCTGGAAATCGCTGGGCGCCGATTGCGTGATGACCTGGTCGTCGAGCGCGAACTTGGCGTCGACGCCCTTGAAGTCGAAGCGCGTCGACAGCTCGCGGTTGGCCTGGTCGACGGCATTGGTCAGTTCGTGCTTGTCGACTTCGGACACGATATCGAAGGAAGGCATGGGCAAGTCCTCGGCAAAGATGCCTATCGTAAGACGTGCGGGCGAGGAGTGGGGCGCGGCAGCTGGGAAGTGGCAGCGCCGGTGTCGCAGGGGCTGGCACGTGCAGGGTGGGATGGATGTCGGTTCCGGCGCGTTGCGCAATGTCGTGCGTTGGTGGGCGCCGCGCGTCACGACTGAAGTCGCTCCCACAAGAAGCGGCATCGGCCGGTGCGCCGGCTGGAGTCATGTGGGAGGGACTTCAGTCCCGACGCGATGAGCCCCGGCACCACGCGCATCGCCGATCGCGGCGATAATGCGCCGATGCCCAACTCCCGTTCCAATGCCGCCGCCGCTGCGTGGATGATCGCCGCGGTCGCGTTCTTTTCGCTGATGGATGCGTCGATGAAGCAGCTCAGCACGCACTATCCGGCGCTGCAGGTCGCGGCATTGCGCGGTGGGGCTTCGCTGCCGTTCGTGCTGGTGTGGGTGCTGGCCAGCGCCGGGCCGCGCGCGATCTGGCCGGTGCGCTGGGGCTTGCACCTGCTGCGCGGCGTGCTCGGCATCGCCATGATCGGCTGCTTCGCCTGGGCCTTGCGCAGCCTGCCGCTGTCCACCGCCTACACCATCTACTTCGTCGCGCCGCTGCTGGTGGCGGCGCTGTCGGTGCCGCTGCTCGGCGAATACGTGGGACCGCGCCGCTGGGCGGCGATCAGCGTCGGCCTGGTCGGCGTGCTGGTGGTGCTGCGCCCGGGCATGGACGGGTTCGTCTCGCTGCCGGGGCTGATGGTGCTGCTGGCGGCCATCGCCTATGCGGTGGCCTCGGTGCTGGTCAGCCTGCTGGCGCGCACCGATACCTCGCAGTCGCTGGTGGTGTGGTTCCTGCTGATCATGGCGCTGGGCGCCGGTGCGCTGGCGTTGCCGGAGTGGACCCCGCTGCGCCCGGCCGACACCGGCTGGATCGCCGGCATGGGCCTGGCCGGGGCGCTGGGGCAGGTGGCGCTGACCCAGGCGTTTCGCCGCGGCGACGCCTCGCTGGTCGCGCCGCTGGAGTACAGCGGCCTGTTGTGGGTGATTCCCTGGGACTGGCTGCTGTGGCGCAAGCTGCCCGACGCCTGGACCTGGGTGGGCGGGGCGATCATCGTCGCCAGCGGCCTGTACCTGCTGCACCGCGAGCGGATCCGCGCGGTGGCGCATCCGCCGCCGCAGGCACGCCCCTAGGCCCCGCGATGCGCGCCTACGTTAGAATCGAATGGAATAACGCACGCCATCCTGGCCTGCTAGGCTTTGCGCCCCCGTCGCTGCCGGTCCCGCGCGTTGATCCAGTTCGAGCGCCTGCACAAGTCCTATTCCGTCGCCGGCCAGCCGGTCGTGGCGCTGCATCCGCTCGACCTGCGCATCGAGGCCGGCGAGGTGTTCGGCATCATCGGCCATTCCGGCGCCGGCAAGTCGACCCTGATCCGGCTGATCAACCGGCTCGAGGAACCCAGCGGCGGTCGCCTGATCATCGACGGCGAGGACGTCACCGCGCTGGACCGCGCCGGACTGCGCACGCTGCGCCAGCGCGTGGGCATGATCTTCCAGCACTTCAACCTGCTGTCTTCGCGCACGGTCGCCGGCAATGTCGCCTTCCCGCTGGAACTGGCCGGCACGCCGCGCGCGGAGATCGACGCGCGGGTGGCCGAGTTGCTGGAGCGGGTCGGGCTGGCCGCGCATGCCGACAAGTATCCGGCGCAGCTGTCGGGCGGACAGAAGCAGCGCGTCGGCATCGCCCGCGCCCTGGCCACGCGCCCGCGGATCCTGCTGTGCGACGAGGCCACCAGCGCGCTGGACCCGCAGACCACCGCCTCGGTGCTGGCGCTGCTGGCGCAGATCAACCGCGAGCTGGGTCTGACCATCGTGCTGATCACCCACGAGATGGAAGTGATCCGCCGCGTGTGCGATCGCGTGGCGGTGCTCGATGCCGGGCACCTGGTCGAGAGCGGGCCGGTCACCGAGGTGTTCCTGCACCCGCAGCATCCGACCACCAAGCGCTTCGTGTCCGAGGCCGAGCACGTCGACGAGGCCGAGCTGTACCGCGATTTCACCGCGGTGGACGGGCGCATCCTGCGGCTGACCTTCCTCGGCACCGACACCTACGCGCCGCTGCTCGGGCGCATCGCCCGCGCCACCGCGGTGGACTACAACATCCTGTCCGGGCGCATCGACCGGATCAAGGACACCCCTTACGGCCAACTGACCGTGGCCCTGGTCGGTGGCGACATGGACGCGGCGCAGGCCGCCTTCGTCGCCGCCGGCGTGCATGTGCAGGAGCTGCGCCGATGAGTCCGATCGCCACCGCCGCCGCCGCCGCCGGCTTCTTCCGCAATCTCGATGCCGGCAAGTGGAGCGAGATCGGACGCGCCACCGTCGATACGCTGCTGATGCTGGGCGGTTCGCTGCCGCTGACCCTGCTGATCGGCCTGCCGCTGGGCGTGCTGCTGTTCTTGACCGGCCCGCGCCAGACTCACCAGAAGCCGCTGCTGTACGGCAGCCTGGCGCTGGTGATCAACGTGCTGCGCTCGGTGCCCTTCATCATCCTGATGATCGCGATGATCCCGCTGACGCTGTGGGCGATGGGCACCTCGCTGGGCGTGCGCGGCGCGATCCTGCCGCTGGTGGTAGGCGCGGCGCCGTTCTACGCGCGGCTGGTGGAGACCGCACTGCGCGAAGTGGACCGCGGCGTAGTCGAGGCCAGCCTGGCGATGGGCGCGACCACCTGGCAACTGGTGACGCGGGTACTGCTGCCGGAAGCGCGGCCGGGCCTGATCGCCGGCGCCACGGTGACCACCATCGCCCTGATCGGCTTCACCGCGATGGGCGGCGCGATCGGCTCCGGCGGCCTCGGCGACCTGGCCTACCGCGACGGCTACCAGCGCTCGCACGCCGATGTGGCCCTGGTGACCGTGGTGATCCTGTTGCTGCTGGTGCAGGCGTTGCAGATGCTCGGCGACCGCCTGGTCGCGCACTACAGCCGGCGCTGATGTCCTGCGTGCCGCGGTAGGGCTTCAGCCGCGCCTCCGATCGGTGAGCGGTCGCGGCTGAAGCCGCTCCTGCGCGCATGGATCGCCCCGCCTGCACGGCCGTCTGCTAGCGTGCACGCATCGCGGCCGCGGGTCGCGCTCCTCCACTCCCCCCGTTTCTCCGGATACCTGCCATGACCCGATTCCCGTTCCGCCTCCTGCTCGCCAGCGCCGTGCTCGTGCTCGGCGGCTGCGGCAAGCCCGATGCCGGCGCCGCCGGCGACCATCTCAGCGTCGCCGCCACTGCGGTGCCGCACGCCGAGATCCTGGAGGTGGTCAAGCCGATGCTGGAGCAGCAGGGCCTGACCCTGGACGTGCGCGTGTTCAACGACTACGTGCAGCCCAACGACCAGGTGGTGCAGAAGCAGATCGACGTGAACTACTTCCAGACCGAGCCCTACCTGCAGGCCTACAACCGCGACCGCAAGAGCGACCTGGTCACCGTGGTCGGCGTGCACATCGAGCCGTTCGGCGCCTACTCGCGCCGCTACAAGTCGCTGGACGCGCTGCCGCAGGGCGCCGACGTGGTGATCCCCAACGACCCCAGCAACAACAGCCGCGCGCTGATCCTGCTGGACAAGGCCGGGGTCATCAAGCTCAAGGACCCGGGCAATGCGCTGTCCACCCAGCGCGACATCGTCGCCAATCCCAAGCAGCTGAAGTTCCGCGAGCTGGATTCGGCGATGCTGCCGCGGGTGCTGGACCAGGTCGACCTGGCGCTGATCAACACCAACTACGCGCTCGACGCCGGCCTCAACCCGACCCGCGACGCGCTGGCGATCGAGAGCAAGGATTCGCCGTACGTGAACTTCCTGGTCGCGCGTCGCGACAACAAGGACGATCCGCGCGTGCAGAAGCTGGCCAAGGCGCTGACCAGCCCGGAAGTGAAGGCCTTCATCCAGCGCAAGTACCAGGGCGCGGTGCTGCCGGCGTTCTGATCGGGCCACGCGCATGCCGCTGCTGCTGGCCATTCCGCTGGCGATCGTGATCGCGCTGGCGGTGACCGCCGTGCTCTTGCCGCTGTCGCTGCTGCAGCGGTTTCGCGTGGGCACGGCGCGGCGTCAGGCGCGCGGTTGGCTGGTCGCGGTGCAACTGTGGTCGGCGCTGCTGTCCAGCGTGGTGTTGCTGGTCTTCGCCCTGATCGCCGCGCACTGGTGGCCCGGTGCGGCCACGCATGCGCTGGCCGGCTGGGGCATCGGCGCGCTGCTGGGCGCGCTCGGCATCGTCGCCACCCGCTTCGAGCCGTTGCCGCACGGGCTGCACTACACGCCGAACCTGTGGTTGGTCTTGGGTCTGACCGCGCTGGTGGCGGTACGCATCGGTGCCGGACTGTGGCAAGGCTGGCGCAGTCTGGTCGATGGTGCGGCGTGGCCGACCGAGGGCTGGATGAGCCATGCCAGCCTGCTGGCCGCCGCGGCCATGCTGCTCGGCTATGCCTGCGCCTACGCCTGGCTGCTGCGGCGGCGCCTGCGCCGGTTCGACCGCTACCGCGGTTTCGATCGCTCGCCGCGCTGAAGGCGGCCGCGCCCGCGTGCACGCGCACTGCGGTTTTCGCTGGTCGCGCGCTCGATCCAGCGCACGCGTAAAAACAAACGGGCCCTTGCGGGCCCGTTTGCGCAAACGCTGGAGACGGAACGCTTAGAAGCGCGCGCCGACGCCGAAGCTGAACAGCCACGGATCCAGCTTCAGGTCTTCGCCGGTGCCTTCGCCGGCCACCTTCAGCTCCGGACGGGAGTGCATGTAGCGCGCATCGGCACGGGCGAACCAGGTGGAGTTGATGTTCATGTCCACGCCGACGGTGCCGATGGCGCCCTTGGCGGTGTCCAGGCTGATGTGCTGGTCCGGGTTCAGGCCAGCCAGCTTCTCGTTGCTGAAGTTGGACTCGTAGTAACCGACGCCGACGAACGGACGGAACACGTTGTCCGCCTGGCCGAAGTGGTACTGGCCGCTCAGCGCGATCGGCTGCTGCTCGACGGTACCGACCTTGCCGATGCCGTCGGCCTTGACGCGGTGGTTGAACTTGTCGGCAGCGCCCCACAGTTCGACCGCCCAGTTGTCGTCGATCAGCCAGCTGGCGCTGATGGTCGGCGCCGGGCCGCCATCGACGTCGAGGCCGGCCGCCGGCTTGGAATGCGGGTCGAGCAGGGTCGCGCTGCCGACGACGGAGAAATGCTTGCCGGAAGCGGTATCGGCATCCTGTGCGAATGCGGCGGGCGCAAACGCAAGGGCGGACACGACAGCCAGGCTCAGGATCTGAATGGACCGCATGGGGTATCTCCTCATCTTTTTCTTGTGGGGCCACGGGAGTGGGCGCGCACACCGTATCGATGAGAAGATGAATCGTCGCCGACCCTCGCCGGACGAATGCAGGCGATGTTCAGGCACTTGCGCCCGATGCTTGAAATAACGAGGTTTTAAGGCTTTTGGCTGTTCATCCAGGTGCGCGCGACGTGACGACGCAGCCGCTGTTGCAGGGCCTGCCCGCGCAGATTCGCGACGATTGCCGCGTGCTTGTGCTCGGCTCCATGCCCGGTGCGGCGTCGTTGCAGCAGGCGCGTTACTACGCGCATCCGCGCAACCGGTTCTGGCCGCTGATGGCGGCGCTGTGCGGCTTCGATGCGGCACTGGACGCCGAGGCGCGGATGCAGGCGCTGCACGCGGCCGGCGTGGGCCTGTGGGATGTGATCGGGCAGTGCCGACGCCGCGGCAGCCTGGACGCGGCGATCGTGCGCGGCAGCGAAATTCCCAATGCCTTGCCCGATCGCATCGCGCAGTTGCCACAGCTGCGCGCCATCGCCTGCAATGGCGCGGCGGCGGCGCAGGCGTTCGCGCGCTTCGTGCAGCCGCACCTGCCGCTGCGCGATCCGCCGCTGGTGCTGCTGGCGCTGCCCTCCAGCAGCCCGGCCAATGCCGCGTTCGCCTGGCCGCGGCTGCTGCAGGCGTGGTCGCCGCTGCAGCAATGGCTGCGGGTGCCGATGGCTGGCGATTGACGGGTGCCTCCAATCACGCACGAGGCACACGCGCAGGGGCGGCTTCAGCCGCGACGCGGCTATCCCGACAGCGCTGGCGCGGCCGAAGCCACTCTTGCGAGACAGCGCGAGGTGGCAAAAACAGGTGATTGGCGGCGCGCTGGCATTGCATTCATGGATCAGCGCCGCGCGCGCAGGCGCAGCCACAGCGTCTGCAGCGCCAGCACCGCGGCCAGCAGCAAGGCCACCCACGCCGCGCTCTGCGCACCGGCCAGCGTGCTGGCGGCCTGTTTGGCGTAGACCGCGGCCAGCGCCCACAGCGCCGCCGCCGCGTAGGCGAGGTTGCCGCGCATGGCCCGGTTCATGCCAAGCAGCAGCGCCGCCGCCAGCGCGAACAGCACCAGGCTCCACGGCAGCATCCGCTCGGTCGAGAGCCAGCGGTAGGCCACGATCACCTGCGCGGTGTTCAGGAATGCCGCCAGCGACAGCCAGCCGGCGTGCAGCGACAGCGGCAGCCAGGCCCACAGGGTCTGGCCGGATTCGGGGGCGGGGTCGCGCGACAGCCGCAGCGCGGCCAGCAGCATCGCCGCCAGTGCGGTCCAGATCACCGCCAGCGCCAACAGGAAGTGCTGCTGCGAGAACACCGGCATCCACGCCGCCGTCAGCGCGAAGCCCAGCGCCGCCGGCGCCCGCACCTGCGCCAGCGCGCTGACGCGACGGCGCCGCGCGCTGGATTGCCACAGGCCGAAGGCCAGGTCGAGCAGGAAGATCACCCCCCAGATCGCGAAGGCGTAGCCGGCGGCGACGATCAGGGTCGGGTAGCGGTCGGAGATGGCGCCGTTGGTCGGGCCGAACGCGCCACGTTGCGAGAACCAGGCGACCAGCGGCATCGCCAACGCCATCAACAGCACCAGGATCCGCATGCCTGCCCTCCGGAAATCTGCGGCGAGCCTAGCCGTGGTGCCGTGAAGGCGGCGCACCGGCGATGGGTGCGCAACATGCGCCGGCGTACTGTCCGCCGGCAGCGGCGCCCCCGCAGGCGATCGGGCTTTTTTGCCCGCCAAAGGTTGGCGCTGCGGCTGCGGGCCGCCACAATAGGGGTTTCCCCCTCATTAGTTGCCGGAGTTCCCCGCATGGCCGAAATCAAGGAAGCACTTGTCCCCGATATCGGTGACTACAGCGACGTCCCGGTAATCGAAGTGCTGGTGGCCGTCGGCGACACGGTGAAGAAGGACCAGAGCCTGGTCACCCTGGAATCGGACAAGGCGACGATGGAAGTGCCGTCGCCGTTCGCCGGCGTGGTCCAGGAGATCAAGGTCAAGGTCGGCGACAGCCTGTCCGAGGGCAAGCTGGTGGCGCTGATCGAGGTGGCCGGCAGCGATGCCGACGCGCCGGCCGCATCCGCGGTCCAGCCCAGCGCCGAGACCGGCGGCGGCGTGGAGCCGGTGCCGGCCTCGTCCGCGCCGGACAAGCTGGCCCAGCGCGAGATCGCCCAGGTCCAGGCCACGGCACCGGCCAAGGCCGCCGCGCCGTCCGCCACCCAGAGCAGCCCGCCGGTGGCGTTCGACGCCGACAGCGTGCTGCCGCAGAAGGTGCCCTATGCGAGCCCGGCGGTGCGTGTGTTCGCCCGCGAGCTCGGCGTGGACCTGTTCCAGGTCAGCGGCTCGGAGCAGGGGGGCCGCATCACCAAGGACGACGTGCAGCGCTACGTCAAGGCGGCGCTGTCCGGTGCCGCGCCGGTGGCCGCCGGTTCCGCGCCCGCCGCGGGCGGCAATGGCTTGAACCTGCTGCCGTGGCCGAAGGTGGACTTCGCCAAGTTCGGCGAGGTCGAGGTCAAGCCGCTGTCGCGGATCAAGAAGATTTCCGGCGCCAACCTGGCGCGCAACTGGGCGATGATCCCGCACGTCACCCAGTTCGAGCAGGCCGACATCACCGACCTGGAAGCCCTGCGTGTGGCGCTGAACAAGGAGAACGAGAAGGCCGGCATCAAGCTGACCATGCTCGCCTTCCTGCTCAAGGCCAGCGCCGCGGCGCTGAAGCAGTTCCCCGAGTTCAACGCCTCGCTCGATGCCAGCGGCGAGAACCTGACCCTGAAGAAGTACTTCCACATCGGCTTCGCCGCCGACACCCCGAACGGGCTGGTGGTGCCGGTGATCCGCGACGTGGACAAGAAGGGCGTGGTCGAGCTGGCGCGCGAGAGCGGCGAGCTGGCCAAGAAGGCGCGCGACGGCAAGCTGGGCCCGGCCGACATGAGCGGCGGCTGCTTCTCGATCAGCTCGCTCGGCGGCATCGGCGGCACCGCCTTCACCCCGATCGTCAATGCGCCGGAAGTGGCGATCCTGGGCGTGTCCAAGTCGTCGATCCAGCCGGTCTGGAACGGCAAGGAATTCGCGCCCAAGCTGCTGCTGCCGCTGTCGCTGAGCTACGACCACCGGGTCATCGACGGCGCCGCCGCCGCGCGCTTCACCACCTACCTGAGCCAGGTGCTGGCGGACATGCGCCGCGTGCTGCTGTAAGCCCTGTCGTCACGGCGCCGCGTCCGTCGCGGCGCCGGTTTTCCCCCACCTGCGCGCGCCGCCTGTTTGCGCGGTCGCGCCGACGAACTGCAAACGCCCCTCGCCGCGGCGAAGGGCCACAGGAGAAGCTGCATGGCGGTCATTGAGGTCAAGGTCCCGGATATCGGCGACTACAGCGACGTTCCGGTCATCGAGGTGCTGGTCGCCGTCGGCGACACGGTGAAGAAGGACCAGGGCCTGGTGACGCTGGAGTCGGACAAGGCCACGCTGGAAGTGCCGTCCGCGGCTGCCGGCGTGATCAAGGAACTGAAGGTCAAGCTCGGCGACACCCTGTCCGAGGGCGCGGTGATCGCGCTGCTGGAGACCGCCGACGGCGCCGCTGCGGCGCCCGCCGCGGCCCCGGCCGAGGTGCCG
>NZ_AQOJ01000483.1:0-2703 GCF_000364685.1 Xanthomonas sp. SHU 166 | reverse complement strand
TGCGCAGCGCTGCCGGCCACAGCGCGGTGGCCGCCGCACGGTCGAGCACGCCGCTCAGCGCGAGCGTGTCGCCGTCGCGGCGCAGCTGCGGCGCATCACTTGCCACTGTTGCCCGCCGGTGCCGCCTGCAGCGTGCCGTTGCGCAGCTCGGCCGCAACCTCGGGGATCGACTTGTTGCGCAGCGGGGTGTCGAACTGGTTGCGGAAGGTCTGCACGTAGGACACGCCCTCGACCATCACGTCGAAGATCTTCCAGCCCGCGCCGGTGTTGCGCAGCAGGTAGTCCACCGGCACCGGGTCGCCGCCGCTGCGCAGCAGCTCGGTGGAGACCTTGACGCCGCGGCCGCCGGGCAGCGGGGTTTCCGACTTCACCCGCACCTGCGGCTTGCCTTCGAAGGTCAGCAGCGAGGTGCCGTAGCGCTGCATCAGGTTGTCGGCCATCGCGTCGCCGAACAGCTTGACGTCGGCGTCGGAGGCGCCGCGGCCGTGCACGCCCAGCACCAGGCGGGCGGCGTAGTCGCGGTCGAAGGACTTGTTCATCTCGCTGTCGATGAACTGGCGCAGCGCGGTCGGGTTGCTCTTGAACTCGCTGCGGCGCTGTTCCAGCGTGGTCAGGATGCGTGTGCTGTTCTCCAGCACCACCTTGCTGGCCGAACCGGCCTGGGTGGCGGCGGCGGCCGGCGCGGCGGCCTGGGCCAGGGCGGCGGAGGGCGCGGCCACGGCCAGCGCGGCGGCGAGAGCGGCGGAAAGCAGTTTGATCGTCATGGCTTGGGTTCCGTTGCGGGCGTGGTGGGGTCGGCAGAGGGTGCGGCAGCGGGTGTTGCGTTCTTGTCGCCGCCGGCGCTGCCGCCGCCGAACATGTACTTGCCGACCAGCTGGATCAGGTCCACCGCCGGCTGGGTGAAGGCGATTTCCTGGCCGGGCTTGAGCGTGTCGGGGTCGCCGCCGGGCTGCAGGCCGACGTAGCTCTCGCCCAGCAGGCCGCTGGTCAGGATCGCCGCCGAGGTGTCGGCCGGCAGGTCCTTGTACTTGTCGTCGATGGACAGGGTCACCACCGAGTCGAACTTGGTCGGGTCCAGGTCGATCTTGGCGACCTGGCCGATGATGACGCCGCCGATCTTCACCGGCGCCTGCGCACGCAGCTGGCCGATCTGCGAGAAGCGCGCGACCAGGTCGTAGCGGTGGCCGCCGAAGCCCCACTGGCGGTTGGTGGAAGCCAGCGCCAGCACCAGCAGCGAGGCCAGGCCCAGCAGCAGGAAGGCGCCGACGGCGAACTCGAGACGGGGACCACGGAGAGCCATAACGTGTCTACCTTGTTGATTCAGCGTGGCCGCGGCGCCAGTGCCGCGACCGGGATGTTGCCGCGGAGCCTGCCGTCGCCGGCCGGCCCCGCGTTGGCGCCGCTCAGCGGAACAGCAGCGCCGACATGACGAAGTTGAACATCAGCACCAGCAGCGAGGCGTTGACCACGGCGCGGGTGGTGGCCACCGAAGTGCCCTCGATGGTCGGCTCGGCATGGAAGCCGACATAGGCCGCCACCAGCGCCGCCGTGCCACCGAACACCGCCGACTTCAGCATCGCCACGCCGAAGTCGTCCCAGAAATCCACGCTGCTCGACAGCGCAGACCAGAACGTGCCGCGGTCCAGGCCGAGCGCCGCCACCGCCTCGAAATAGCTGGCGCTGATCGCCAGCGAGCAGAAGATGCCGGTCAGCAGCGGCACGGTCAGCACCGCCGCCCAGAAGCGCGGCGCCACCGCCTTGGCCACCGGGTCGATCGCCATCAGCTCCAGCGCCTTGATCTGGTCGGTCGCACGCATCAGGCCGAGCTCGGCGGCGATGGAACTGCCGGCGCGGCCGATGAACAGCAGCGCGGTCAGCACCGGCGCCAGCTCGCGGTACAGCGACAGGCCGAGCAGCGTGGACAGCGCATCGGAGGCGCCATAGGTCTGCAGCGTGCGGTAGCCCTGCAGGGTCAGCACCAGGCCGACGAAGGCGCCGCCCACGGCGATGATCGGCAGCGAACGCGCGCCGACCTTGTAGATCTCGCGGATCAGCTCGGCCAGCAGGTCGCGGGTCGGCAGCGAGCCGCGCAGCACGGTCAGGAAGAACAGCCCGGCACGGCCCAGGGAACGGATCGGGGCAACGATGGCCATCAGGCGGCGCTCCGCGCGCGCTGCGGCGCATCGAACGGGATCGGGCCGTCGGGACGGCCGTGCAGGAACTGCTGCAGCAGCGGATCGGTGCTGGCCTGCAGGTCCTGCGGGGTGCCGGCGAAGACCACGCCGCCGTTGGCGATGGCCACGGCCTGGTCGCAGATCGGCAGGGTCTCGTGGACGTGGTGGCTGACGATGATGCTGGTCAGGCCCAGGGTGTGGTTGAGGCGCTGGATCAGACTCATGATCACGCCGGAGGCGATCGGGTCCAGGCCGGTCAGGGGTTCGTCGTAGATCATCAGCGGCGGGTCCAGCGCCAGCGCCCGCGCCAGCGCCACGCGCCGCGCCATGCCGCCGGACAGCTCGCGCGGCCAGGCATCGGCGGCGGCCAGCAGGCCCACCGCGTGCAGCTTCAATGCGACCAGCCGCTGCAGCACCGGTTCGGGCAGGCGGGTGTGGGCGCGCAATGGCAGCGCCACGTTCTCGGCCACGCTCAGGTCGGTCAGCAGGCCGTTGCCCTGCAGCAGCACGCCGATGCTCTTGCGCGTTT
>NZ_AQOJ01000482.1:0-6428 GCF_000364685.1 Xanthomonas sp. SHU 166 | reverse complement strand
CAGCGCGCGGCTGCCGCGCGGCAGCGGCTTGCCGAACACCTGCAGCGTCCCCGCGGCCGGCTCCAGTTCGCCGGTCAGCGCCGCCAGCAGCGTGGACTTGCCGCTGCCGGAGGGGCCGAGCACCGCGGTGATGCTGCCGCGCGGCACGCTCAGCGAGACGTCGCGCAGGATCGCCCGGCCGCCGCGGTCGATGCGCACGCCCGACAACTGCACCAGATTGGATTCGGAAGACGCCATCGCGACCTTTAACGAAAATACAACATAGGATCGATCCGTTCGGCTGAACTTAACCGAACTGGCCCGTGCAGTATTGTGGCACTGCGCGGGCCGGTGTGTGCGCCCGCTTCGCCCCGTTCATGCAACAGCGTGTCATACGGCCGCGCATTGGTCGCCGGCGACGCCGCATCGGCTCGGGATGGCCGCCACCGCGCCAGCGCCTCGCCGCTGCACTTGAGGTGTGGACAAAAGGCGGTGTGGACAAATGCCCGCACAGCGCTTGTGCGCGTCGCGACGGCACGCGACGATGCCGGCAGGGCGCCCGTGCCGAACCACACCTGGAGTCAAGGATGGAGCTGTTGAGCTTGGAACACTTCGCCGGAAGCGTGAACGAGACGTTCTCGGCGCAGTTGAACGAAGGCGAGGTCGCATTCGTGCTGGTCGAAGCGCGGCCGCTGCCGACGCCGCCCGCGGCGCGGCGCGCCCCGTTCTCGCTGCTGTTCCGCAACGGCTCGGCGTTTCTGTTTCCGCAGCAGACCTACCAGATGCGCCATCCGCGCCTGGGCGAGATCGGCATCTTCCTGGTGCCGGTCGCGCGCGAACGCGACGGCTTCCTGTATCAGGCGGTGTTCAACTGACGCGCGCGTCCGGCTTCGTGCCGGCGCCATCCCAGCGCATGACCAGATGGGTCTGGCCGGCCTCGCCGGCAACGAAGCCCAGCCGCGCGTAGAGCCGCTGCGCTGCGGGATTGGCATGCAGCACGTGCAGCGTCAGTGCGCGCCCATCCGCATGCGCGAGCGCCTGTGCCTGCGCGATCAGCGCGCCGCCGATGCCGTGGCCGCGGCAGTCCGGCAGCAGGCTGATATCGACCAGGACGTGCGGATCCGTGCTGCGGTCCAGATACAGCCGGCCCAGCCGCGCGTGCGCGTCTTCCACGATCAGGAAGTCCGCGCCGGGAAAGTGCTGCAGATAGTGCGCATGCTGCAAGGCGAACTGCTGGTCGAGAAAGGCGCGCTTGGTTTGTTCCGGCCACGGCACCGTGGCCAGTTCGTCGCGGCGCGTACTGGCGTATAGGTCGCGCAGCCAGTCCAGGTCTGCCGAACGCGCCGGCCGCACGCCGATGCCGCGTGCCTGCAGCGCAGCGGGCGCCGCCCACCCGGCGTCCCGTTGCGGAAAGCCGGGCGAGGCGGCGATCGACATCACGCCTGCCTCAGTTGAAGACCGGATAGTTGCCCTGCAAGGCGATGCAGAAGTTCAGCGCCAGATACGGCTGCCGGTTCTCGTGCGCCTGACCGATGCCGGTGGGCATCAACATGGTCGGGGAGAACTGCGTGTTCGGCGCGACCGCCAGGAACGGACGCTCGGTATTCACGTTCAGCGTCGACAGGGCGACACCGCTCGCAGGCGAAGCGGTTTTCTTCGTGCCATCCGGCTGCGAGGCAGCAGTGACCCCGTGCTGGTGCATGGGGATCTGCGTGCTCTGCAGGCTCACCGACGCCGAGCCGAAATTGCTGCCCAGCGTGTGCGGCGTCAGTCCAGGCCCCGCGCCCTGCTGGCAGCCGGCGCGCGTCACGAAATTCGGCAGTTGGAACGTGGTGGTGCCATTGCCACCGTAGGCCACGCCGAGCAGGGAATACAGCACGGTGTTCTGCGTGATCGGCAGGGTGGCGCCGTTGCACAACGCCCAGCCGTACGGGTTGTAGTCGAAGCCGAACAGCTGGATTTCGCCGATATAGGGTTCGGTCATGAGCGGATTCCTCCGATGAGCGGATGCGTGCCGCGGCCGTGTCGGCGCGGCGCAGAGGTCAGGCCTGTTGCGGGAAGATGCCGGTGGTGGCGATGCAGTACTGCACGGTCAGCGTCGGCATGACGTTGTCGTGCGGTTGGTTGCCGCCAGCGAAGGACGTGCTTTGCGGCGACAGCGCCAGCATCGTGGCGCCGGTGACGTCGCTTGCATAGAACTGGCTCCCGTTGACCGCGGCCGGCAACAGCCCGGCGGGCGCGGTGGTGGTGGCCGCGGCGGTGGTGGCCTGCGCGGTATGCGTGTGCGCCGGCATCTGCAGCTCCGTCAATGTCACCGTCTCGGTGCCTGCGCGCTGGGCGAGCGGGTAGTTGCTCAGGCCCGGTCCCTGACCCTGGTGGATCGGCAGGCGACCACGCAGATCCGGCACCGCGAAGGTGCTGGTACCGTTGCCGCCGTAGGCAGTGCCGAGCAGGACGTACAACGGTTCGTATTCGGAGATCTGCAGCAGCGAGCCGTCGCACGCCTGCCAGCCTTGAGGCGTACGGCCGAAGCCGAACATGCGGATTTCGCCAATGAAGGGAGTACCCATGAGATGCTTCCTGGTCGATGAGGCGCCACGCGCACGACTGTGCGCGGCGTGCCCGGATGCGGATGCGCCTAGCTGCGCGAAGGGAAGATGCCGGACAGCGCGATGCAGAAATTGATCGTGGTGTACGGCTGCACGTTCGGATGCGCCTGGCCGCCGCCGCTATTGGCGATGGTGGACTGCGACAGTGGCACCGTTGCGCCTGGCGCGGCGTACAGCGCGTGCGGAGTTCCAGTAGGGATGTAGTTGTTGGCGAACAGGCGGCCGGTCGGTATGCGGTTGTCACCGTTGGCGCTGCTGCAAGTCATCAGGTGGGTATGCGGGGGCAGGTTGTCGCCTACCAGCGTCACCGTCTCCGCGCCGGCGGCCTGGCCCATCGGCACCGCAGGCGGCTGCCACGCCGGGTCGGCTGATGGCCCGTAGCCCACCGGCGTGCGTCCGCGCATGTCCGGCAAGCCGAAGGTGGTTTTGCCGTCGCCGCCGAAGCGGGTGCTGAGCAGACTGAACAGGGCCTGGTTCTGATTGATCGGCAGCAATTGCCCGTTGCACTGCGCAAAATATTTTGGCGCAAACGCGAAACCGGTCAGCATGATCTGACCGATGAAGAACTCGCTCATGCGGATCTCCCCCCGGAGTGGATGACGCCAGACCTCGTGTCTGGCGCCAGACTACTTAATCACGACTTCGGCGACTTGCAAGCGACGATTTCGCTGAACCAGACAGACGTGACGCATTTGTTGCTTTACGCGGCGTCGAATTTGCTGTTCCAATGGCCGCGCGACGCGCATGGCCGATGCTTGCTGGGCCGATGTTCCGCGAAGTCCGAGGCACCAGGATGGCTGCCAGCGCCCATGGGGTGGCGCGTTTTGGGGGAATCGAAATATGTCTACAAAATGCTCCGCATCGAGCGGCGTGCGACGGATGTTGCGTTGGCTGATGGCGCTGCTGTTGATGACGACGTCGCAGGTTTGCCTGGCTTTGTACTGCCCGTCGCCTAAAACCGCGACCGTGAACCAGGGCCAATCGGTGACGTTCGACGTCAGCGACTGCGACGGGACCTCGAACGGTGGCATGACCGATCCTCTTGTGCAGCCTGCGCACGGCAGTTTCGTGCTCAGCCAGCAGTCCGGTCCTGGCACGCAGACGGTGACCTATACCAACAACGGGGACGGCGCGACCTCGGACTCGTTCTACCTGCTGGACGAGGACAACAACCAGGTCGTCTTCAACATCACCATCAACCCTTCGCGCAGCGCCAGCATCACGGTTTCCCCGTCCAGCGCCAACGAGGACAGCGGCACGCCCTTCGTCTACACGGTGACGCTGAGCTCGACCAACAGTTCGGCGACCACGGTGAACCTGACCCGCAGCGGCACGGCCACCAGCGGGACCGACTACACCGGTGCGGTCACCAGCGTCGTGGTGCCGGCCAACGCGACGTCCGCCAGCTTCAGCGTCACCCCGGTCGCCGATACCACGGTGGAGCCGGACGAGACGGTGATCTTCCAGGTGGCCAACGGTACCGGCTACTCGATCGGCAACCCTTCCAGCGCCACCGCCACCATCGTCAACGACGACTATCCCTCGGCAAGCATCGCGGTGTCGCCGGCCAGCGTCGCCGAAGATGGCAGCGCCAACCTCGTCTACACCGTCACCCTGAGCCAGGCGTCGCCGTCGGCGCTCTCGATCGGCTTCAGCGTGGGCGGCACCGCGACGTCCGGTACCGACTACGCAGCGGTCAACTCGCCGCTGGTGATTGCGGCCGGGCAGACCAGCGGCACCATCACCGTCGATCCCACCCCCGACACCACGGTGGAACCGGACGAGACCGTGGTGATCAGCCTCAATGCGGGCAGCGGTTACACCGTCGGCTCGCCGTCCAGCGCCACCGGCACCATCCTCAACGACGATGTGGTGGTGACGATCTCGCCGACGTCGCTGCCGGCGGCCACCGCCGGCACCAGCTACAGCCAGACCCTGAGCGCCAGTGGCGGGACCGCGCCGTATGGCTTCGCGATCACCACCGGCACGTTGCCGGTGGGGATGCTGCTGAGTTCCGCCGGCGTGCTGTCCGGCACGCCCAGCGGCACCGGCAGCTTCAATTTCACCGTGTCCGCGACCGACAGCGGCGCATCACCCATCAGCGGTAGCCGTGCCTATACGTTGACGGTGGCTGCGCCAACCGTGTCGCTGCCAGCGACGACCCTGCCCAACGGCACCGCCGGCCAGGCCTACAGCGCATCGATCAACCAGGCCAGCGGCGGCATCGCGCCGTACACCTATGCGGTCACTGCCGGTGCCTTGCCGGCGGGCGTGACCGTCAACAGCGCAAGCGGCGCGCTCAGCGGTACGCCGACCGTCACCGGCAATTTCAGCTTCACCCTGGTCGCGACCGACAGTACCTCCGGAACGCCGGGCCAGGCGTCGCGCAGCTATACGCTGGCGATCGTGGCGCCGACCTTGACCGTCGCCCCGTCCACGCTGCCGTCCGGGACCGCGGGCACCGCCTACAACCAGACGTTGAGCACCAGCGGCGGGACGGCGCCCTACACCTACGCGCTCAGCTCCGGTGCCCTGCCTGCGGGCCTGAGCCTGAGCAGCGCCGGTGTCCTATCCGGCACCCCGACCGTGGCCGGCAGTTTCACCTTCGTCGTCGGCGTCACCGATGCCGGCAGTTTCGGTGGCTCGCACGCCTACACCCTGTCCATCGCCTCGCCGACCCTGGCCATCACCCCGCCGACGTTGCCGGCGGCGGCGATCAACGCCAGCTACAGCCAGGCGCTGAGCACCAGCGGCGGCACCGCGCCGTACAGCTATGTGCTCAATGCCGGCGCCTTGCCGAGCGGGATGAGCCTGAGCGCGGGCGGCGTGCTGTCCGGTACGCCGACCACGGCCGGCAACTTCGCGTTCACCGTGGGCGTTACCGACGCCAACGCCTTCACTGCGGCGCAGGCGTTCACCCTGACCGTGGCCTCGCCGACGCTGACGCTGTCGCCGCCGGCGCTGCCGGCCGGCACCGCGGGCAGCGCCTACAGTCAGGCGCTCAGCGCCACCGGCGGTACCGCGCCCTACAGCTACAGCCTCGCTACCGGCGCGTTGCCGGCCGGGCTGAGCCTGAGCGCGGCCGGCGTGCTGTCCGGTACCCCGACCCAGGCGGGCAGTTTCGTCTTCACCGCCACCGTCACCGACAGCACCGCCGGCGTCCCCGGCCAGGCCAGCCGCAGCTACACGCTGAGCATCGCGGCGCCGACCCTGACTCCGGGGCAGCCGACCTTGCCTGCCGGCACCGCGGGCACCGCGTACAACCAGACCCTGAGCACCAGCGGCGGCACCGCACCGTACAGTTACAGCGTGGTCAGCGGTGCGCTGCCGACCGGGCTGACCCTGACCACGGCGGGCGTGCTGTCCGGCACGCCGAGCGCGGCCGGCAGCTTCGCCTTCAGCATCAAGGTGAGCGACGCCAACGGCTTCTCGGCCACGCAGGCCTACACCCTGACCATCGCCTCGGCGGTGCCGGCACCGGTGGCGGCGAACGACACCGGCGCCACCCTCGTGGATACCGCGCTGACCCTGGCGGTCACCGGCAACGACACCGGCAGCATCGACAGCATCGCGATCGCCACGGCGCCCAGCCACGGCACCGCGACCGTCGATGGCGTGCGCCTGGTGTACACGCCGGCGCCGGGCTACGTGGGCGTGGACAGCGTGCACTACACCGCCATCGGCGCCGGCGGCACTTCGGCGCCGGCCGTGGTCACCATCACCGTCAACGCACGCCCCATCGCGGTGTCGGTGACGGTGCCGGCGGTGACCGGGCAGGCGCAGACCCTGGACGTCACTCGCGACGCCACCGGTGGCCCGTTCGTGGCGGCCGCCGTGGTC